>JAQBTY010000056.1 GCA_027624735.1 Pseudomonadota bacterium
ATCTGGATGCCAAGTTAGCGAAAAACACCACCCGCAGATCCTTCCGGAACACCCAGGGTGAGCAATTACTGTGGATGATTTCCACCTGGGCGCGTTGTTCCTCCGGCAGATCCGCGTCCAGCAGGACGCTCGCCATTCCAAGAATACCGTTCATGGGCGTGCGGATCTCATGGCTCATGGTCGCCAGGAACTCCGATTTGGCGTGATCCGCCTTCTCAAGCTCCTGGTTGCGTTTCACGAGTTCCTCGCGCACGCGGATCAAAGACTCGTTTGACTGTTTTAGCTCCGCGCTTTGTTTGTTGATGGCGCTCTCAAAGTCCTTGCGTTCGGTACAGTCCCTGATGATACAGACCAAGGTTGGTTCGCCTTGCTGATCTGTTTCACCGACCGAGAGTTCTATCGGGAATTCTTCTCCGTTTTCGCGCCTTCCAGCTACTTCCCTTCCAAGTCCGATGATTTTGCGGACGCCGCTTATATTGAAATTAGAAAGATCTCCGTCGTGTTCGTGGCGATACGTTTCAGCCATCAGGATGGAAACGTTCTGGCCGATGGCCTCTTCACGCGTGTATCCGAAGATTTTCTCGCAGGCCGGATTGTATGTCAGGATGATCCCCCTGTGGTCGATCACGATAATGCCATCGCCGGCGGTGTTCATGATGCTTTCGACGTGTTTCTTTTCCCGTTCCGCTTTGACGGTGGCGAGCGATAACCGGTGATTCACGTCTTCCTGTTGCTCCAGGAGTATTTCAAGCTGCCTGGAATTCGTCTGATATTTTTGAGTAACCTTGTCCGCGAACGTGACTGCCTGACGCCCGGCGCGGGCGAACGCATGGAAAAGTCCAAGCAACAACAAATTAATGAAGATGCCGCAAATAAGAATAATCACCGGTTGGTCACTGGCGGTCAAATTCCTGAACGACTTTGTGGTCTGGATATTGAAAACCCAGGACCGGCCAAAAATATCGACTGCCACGTCTTTACTGAGCAGCGGCGCGGCATCGAAATCGGGATTCGTCTCGATATTTTCGTCATAAAGAACCGATCCGCCGTCGTGTATCTGGAAGCTGACCAAGCGCTTGCTTTGATCAAGCGTGCCTTTCATCAAATTCTTGACGATGAAGGGGGCATAAACGAGTCCAACGAAATTGGCGCGCCGTGCTTCTATGGTCTCAAGGACATCGGCTACGTCGGCCTGATAAGCGGGTGCGTAAAATAGGAAACCAGGCGTTTTCCCGGCATCCTGTACAAGGGTTATTGGCCCGGTTATCTGAGCTTTACCGCTATCCCGCGCCAATCGAGCCGCGGTAAGCCGGTTCGCTTCATGAGCTATGTCCAGTCCAACTGCCTCCGCGTTTTCGCTGACAGGCTCTATGTAGGTGATGGGCCAGTATTCATTCCTGTCGTGGCGCGGGTGAATTCGAAATTCTGTTCGCGTCTGATGTTGCCGCGTCAGATAATGGGGCAACTCTTCAGGTGGGACATTATGAATAACCCCGATGCCATTGATCCCATGATATTTTTCACGAATGTTCAGTTTGTCGGCGAACAGCCGCCAGTCGGCCTCCGTCATGTCCTCGTCACCGACTTGCAAGGCCGATACGCCTGCCCATAAGGCGTGCTCATAAATTGCCATCCGTTCCTTGAACAGATCGACGATCTGGTGCGACTCTCTATCAAACCGTTGGTCGATATTTTCTTTCATCTGCCGCCTGCTGAAATCCCAGGCGAAGAGCGTCAGGGCCAGAGAGGCGCCGAGAACCATCCAGTGAAGCCAGGTCATCGGCCCTGTCTTTGCCATGCGCTCTTTCTCGAGCTGGATTTCCGCCGATTCTTCCAATTCAACGCCCCCCGCAGTTGTAGTTCTTTTTAGTTGATCAACCAAGTTGTACGCGGTGGTTGATTAAATATATGTTGACGATAAAGCTTGCTTGCCGTGCGCGAGGGCTTGGGCCGAGGCGAGGGTTCATTCACTGCGACGGTATCGTCCTTGCCGCACCTGACGACCGGTTCATGCCCCGGATGCGATCTCCCCTGTCACAATCGAAAAATGCCGCCTGTTAGATTTTCCTCGCTCTTACCCCTAAAGTGGAATTTCGTTCCGTTTTATCCCCAGATTCTGTGTACCGTTCGGTTGGTAACTCGGCTTACCAATGGTGGCATCATGAAATTACACTTGACTGCGGTTTCCGCAGGGCGGGAATGAGTATATGTTTGAAATGCAACATCCGGAGCAAAACGGGCTTCCGGTGGATAAACGCGGAAAAAACGCCTTGGTCCCATGAAAGCGATAATGGTGCGCAGGCATGGCGGACCCGAGGTGCTGGAGCCTGTGGATGTCCCGCTTCCGGAACCCGCTGTCGGTCAGGTGAGAATCGTGCTCCGGGCGATTGGAATCAACCGGCGGGACGCTTTCATCCGCGCAGGGATCTACAAGCGCGACCTGCCCCTTATTCCAGGCATCGAAGGCGCCGGTGTCATCGACGCCATCGGTTCCGGTGTGGCGGGCTGGAACATCGGCGATCGCGTTGTGTACTACGTGCCGGACCTGCTTGGGGCATACGCCGAATATCATGTTGTGCCCGTTGACAGGCTGGTCCGGCTGCCGGAACAAATGTCCTTTCAGGATGCGGCGGCTATTTTCGATCATGGCCTGACCGCGCATTACCTCAGTACAACGACCTTTCCACTGCAAAAAGGACATCGGATACTGGTTCACGCAGCGGCCGGCGGTGTCGGATCGCTCCTGCTGCAGTTCGCCAAGCGGCTGGGAGCGACGGTCTTCGGCACCGTATCGACGCCCCGGAAAGCGGATTATATAAAATCGCTGGGCGCCGACGAAGCCATCCTGTATCGCGATTCGGATTTCGTGGCGGCCATCATGAAATTGACCAACGGCCAGGGTGTCCATGCCGTCTATTATTCCGTCGGCAAGGACACCGTCGCGGGCAGTGTGCGATGTTTGGCGAAACGCGGCATGCTGATCCTTTACGGACAGTCCAGCGGTCCGGTGGACTCGATCGCCCCGGCAGCGCTTGCCGACCAGGTATCCCTTTACTTCACCCGCCCTCACCTTCTGGACCATATCGATACGCCAGAGGAACTGGACCGGAGAAGCCAGGATATATTTTCCTGGTACCTGCGGGGCGACGTGAAGGTGACGATCGATCACGTCTATCCGTTCGCCGCGGTGGGTGAAGCACATCGCCGGCTTGAGGATCGCGCCCGGTCAGGAAAAATTCTGTTGATTCCCTGAGAGGATAGGGCCCAAAACAGGCTGTCAAAAGTCCGCATATCAGCGGCTGGACTTTGGCCGGGTCCGGCACCACACTCGGATGGGATCAACAGACCAGAGGAACAATCATGTACACTCTTTATTACTCACCAGGCTCCTGCTCGATGGCGGCGCACATTCTTCTGGAGGAATGTGGCGCGGATTACGAAACCAAGCTTGTCGCCCTGGCCAAGGGCGAGCAGCGCACGGAGGATTATCGCAAGATCAACCCGCATAGTAAGGTTCCCGCATTGGCAATCGACGGTAAGGTGATAACCCAGAACGCGGCCATATTGCCTTTTATCGCGGCGCAATTTCCCGATGCCAACCTGAAGCCCCGCGATCCGGTCGCGATGGCGCAATGTGTGGCGATGGTGGGTTATCTCGCCAGCGCCACCCATGTTGCCTTTGGCCTTGTCCTCCACCCTGAACGCCCCGCGGGCGGCACCGATATTGGCGAGGCGGCGCAAAAAGCGATCGGCGATACCGCGCGCAAAAACTATTGGTCGTGCATGGAAGAAATTGACGCCAGGCTTGCCGGCCAACAGTGGATGATGGGGGACCAATATACTTTCCTCGACCCCTATGCGCTGGTCTATTACGGTTGGGGCAATCGCGTCGACATGCCCATGACAGACCTCAAGAATTATACGGCGTTCAAGAACCGGATGTTGGAACGTCCCGCGGTTCGCACTGTTCTTGAAAAAGAACAAAGCCCCCTTCTTAAGGCGGCGTGACCTGAATGGCGACTTTGTCTGGGTAGAACCGGCGGTCCCGCCTTATCTGGCGGGGCCGCTGAAATTTTGGCAAACTATCCGCAAGGCCATAGCGGCAATCAGATTCCCCGCATGCCGCCGCCACCGGAACCTGTGCCATCGTCGTCGCCATCGCGAAACGGTTTGGCGAGCCACTCATTGTCCGTCGTGTCGCGGAAGATTGCGAGCGCCACCGCGCCAGCGCCAAACAAAACAGCGGTCGCGAACGCCGCCTGCAGCAGGCAATAGAGTGTGGCCAAAATCAGCGCGATCTGAGCAACCCAGAGCAGGCCCCTGGGCGGTCTACGCAGGATCAAATAATTCTTCGCGTTAACCCGGCGCATGGAATCGGTGTCGGCGAAGAGCAACTCGGCGATGGGCCAGATATCCGGCGGCGGCCGTTCACCGGACAGGCTTTCATAGGATTTCATCGTGGCAGCGTAGGCGTCGCGATGACGGTCCGCCTCTTCGGTGTCGCGGTAACGGATGGGATTATGATGAAGATCGGCGCTCAGCACCTTCGCGCAGAAAATGTCCCAATAGTCCTGGCTGTAGCAAAGATGCAGCCGCCAAGCCTGATCGATCTGGTCAGGCGGAACAACCGCGTGTCCGGCGTTGATCGCGAGGTAACAGAAGCGCTTGTATTCTTCAACGACGCGCGCGGCGTGATCCGGCGTCCAGCCGTTCTCGCGCGCCAGGCGCTGCGCAAAGGGCAGGGTCTCATCCAGCGCGTTGAAATCGAACGCCTCTATCCGATGCCACAGCGGGTCCTGCGACGGGTCGAGATCGTGATTATGGAATTCTGTCGCGGCCATTCAGCTTCCCTAACGGATAGAATCTAACATACGGCACCCGTACGACGGCTTCCCGAGTTCACCGGTTAGGCGCGTGATGCGTCGTAATGCCGTCGCATCACAAGCATTGCGCAACGCGTCCGGCGGGCTTAGGAAGCCGCGATCAGGCCTTGGCAACGGCGCTTATGGGCCTTTGTCATCATCAACGTTGTGATCGTGATCGTCGACTTCCAACTTACCGATAACTCTCCACACGGCGATCATCATCGCCACCGAAACGATGATGGCGAAAACTATGAGAATAATTGCCCCGATAGAAATTTGATCATCCCCTTACTACGGAGTTTAGGATGACACGGTACAGGGATCATGGACCAAACTGCAATAGAAGCTGATCTACGTCAGGCAGGAAATCTGCCGCCTTGAACGGTCCCTCGCCTAGAATAGCCTTATTCACTAAGAGACCTTTAAGTAAGGGGACTATACCTTCCCCCGTCGGAGACGTACGGAAAGGAAAGGTATGCCGCGCCTTATCAAAATATTCGCCTTTGGGCTGGTTCTTGGCGGATGCGCCGGTTCCGGTATGGAACTGGCTGAGTGCCGCACCGCCGACTGGCGGGCGATCGGCTATGAGGACGGCAGCCAGGGCCGCAAAGGGTCCGCGCTGGGTGACCGTCGCAAGGCCTGCGCCGACCACGGTGTGACGCCAAACTTCGAAGCCTATATGGACGGCCATGGCCGCGGCATCGCCGAGTTCTGCCGGCCACGGAACGGTTACCAGTTGGGCACCCGCGGATACCGCTATAGTGGCGTATGCCCGACCAATCTTGAAAGCGCCTTCCTCACCGCCCACGCTGACGGATTCGGGCTCTACCGGCGCCGCGCAGCCGTCAACCGCCTGAGCAAACAGATTACCCGCAAACATAATCGGTCACAGACCATTGAGCGGCTGATGGCTAGCAAGACCGCGGCCCTGGTTTCATACCAAACAGCGCCAGCGCAACGGTTGACCATCGGCGTCGAGCTGAAACAGCTTACCGAGGAACGAATCGAGATAGAACGGTCGATCAGCCGGCTCGAGATCGACCTGGAGCAGGCCCAGTATGATTACCGGAACTATCGCGAAAGCATCGCCCACCGCTGACGCAGCACCGGCCGTGGCGCGCTATTCCTCCGGCTCGGTGGTGAAGGTCAGCGGATAGCCCTCGTTACGGGCCAGATCAGTAGCCTCTGTCGCCTTGGTCTCGGCCACCTCCCTGGTATAGACGGCGATCACACAGAGACCCTTCTGATGCGCTGTGATCATGATGTTATAGGCCGCGTCCTCGCCGGTTCGGAAGACCGCGCGCAGCACAGCGACCACGAACTCGCGCGGCGTATAATCGTCATTGAGCAGAAGCACCTTGTGAAGCCGCGGCCGCTCGGTCTTCGGCTTGACCCCAGTACGGGGTTTGACAACACTGTCGTTCATCGGACCCTCTTGCGCCCGGTTTCGAGCCAATCGCAATGGTCCCCTCAGAATCGCATTTTCTGGCCTGCCGGTCCAGCGGGTTTACCGCCTGGCCTTGACGCAGAATGACTTTCGTTATTTTCCTTGGCCTGAACCCGGTCGACACGGCGAAATCTCGCTCTATATTCCCCCTATCACTTTCACATCCGAAACGGATCGATTGCGCCATGCCCGAGACCTACCACGCCCCCGTCCTGATCATCGGCTCCGGCCCCGCCGGATACACCGCCGCCATCTACACCGCCCGCGCCAACCTCGCGCCCCATCTGGTGACCGGCATGGCCCCTGGCGGGCAAATGACCATCACCACCGATGTGGAGAATTATCCCGGTTTCGCGGAGGTAATCCAGGGTCCCTGGCTGATGGACCAGATGCAGGGCCAGGCTGCGGCTGTTGGGACGGTGATGCATAATGATCTGATTACGGACGTGGATTTTTCATCCCGGCCGTTTCGCTGCGTCGCCGATTCAGGGGATGTCTATACCGCCGATGCGGTGATTGTCGCGACCGGCGCACAGGCCCGTTGGCTCGGTTTGCCGACCGAGGAAAAATTCATGGGATTTGGGGTCTCCGCCTGCGCCACCTGCGACGGGTTCTTCTACCGCGGCAAGGAAGTCGCGGTGGTCGGCGGCGGCAATACCGCCGTTGAAGAAGCGCTCTATCTCACCAACCATGCAACCAAGGTCACGCTTATCCACCGGCGCGATGAATTACGCGCCGAGAAAATTTTGCAGAAGCGTTTGTTCAACCACGAAAAGATAACAATGGTCTGGGATTCCGCCGTGGAAGAGGTGGTCGGAACCGAAAACCCGCTGGGCGTTACGGGAATTAAGGTGCGTAACGTCAAATCCGGCAATATTGAATCGCTCGATGTGGATGGGCTGTTTATCGCCATCGGCCATGATCCCGCGACCAAGCTATTCGTCGGCCACCTGGCGATGGATGACGAAGGCTATATCATTACCGCGCCCGACAGTACCGCTACAAATGTGCCCGGCGTGTTCGCCGCGGGCGACGTCCAGGACAAGATATTCCGCCAGGCGGTTACCGCCGCGGGAACCGGATGCATGGCCGCGCTGGAGGTCGAGAAGTTTCTCGCTGAATAGTCGATGGACTGGGACAAACTCCGAATTTTCCATACCGTCGCCGAAGCAGGCAGCTTCACCCATGCCGGCGAGCGTCTGAACCTGACTCAATCGTCGGTCAGCCGCCAGGTCAGCTCGCTGGAAGAAACACTCGGCGTGCCGCTGTTTCATCGTCATGCCCGGGGGCTGCAACTGACCGAACAGGGCGATACCCTTTACAAGACCGCGCAGGAGATGGCGGGCAAGCTCGCGATCGCCGAAACGCTGGTCACCGAATCAATGGAACGGCCCCGTGGACCGCTGCGGATCACCACAACGGTAGCCTTTGGCTCCATGTGGCTCACCGAGCGGCTCAAGGAATTTATCGAAATGTATCCTGAGATCGAGGTCTCGCTGATCGTTCGCGAAGACGCGCTCAATCTCAGCATGCGCCAAGCCGATATCGCGATCAGGCTGGCGCCGCCGCAGCAACCCGATCTCATTCAGCGGCTGCTGTTCACTCTAAAACACGCCGCCTACGCCTCGATGGACTATCTCGAACGCTACGGCATGCCCCATTCGCTGGATGATTTGAACAATCACCGTTTGATCGCCTATGACGAGACCTATCATCCGCCCTTCACCGATATCAACTGGCTGGTGCATGAAGGACTCAAGGGCAATGAAAGCCGACGCCCGGTTCTGCGGGTCAATAATATCTACGCCATGTACCGCGCCACCGCCAGCGGCATGGGGATCGCCTCACTGCCGGATTATATGGTAGGGCTGACCAGCGGCCTTGTTCCGGTGCTCCCGGAACTGGAAGGTCCGATCCACAATGCCTACTTCGTTTATCCGGAAGAATTGCGACATTCACGCCGCGTAGCTGTTTTTCGCGATTTTTTACTGCGAAGAATTGCCGAAGATCGGCGATAATTTCCTCCGATTGAACACCACAATCTATTGATTAATATAGGACATTACTATACCCATGCAGTGAGTGCATGGCTGGTCTTCAAAATTGGCTGTGGTATTAATTACGGCATGACCCTATGTCTTCATCATCTGTTAACCAACAATGTTTCAGTCGGTTTAGACAGTCGGATTTTAGTTTCCTCGGACGCTTTTTCTTTAGCGTCCGGGACAAGAGTTCCAGGCGCAATGCCTGGAAATGGGTCTTCGGATCCAACGTCTTCTAGACGTGAAGCCTCCCTGTTATAACTGCCGGACCTTCGGGTCCGGCATTTTTTTATTGTCAATGACTTATACCATGAGACGTTGATATTTGCGGCCTGTATCGCCGCGAATTCACGGCGCGAACATCAGGAAAAAATTTCCGACGTCGTTTGATATTATTTGGACATTGCGTCTGGAAAGAAGACTTGATCGCCGTTAATCCGGAACGTTGCGATGGCCGCCTGGCCCTCTTTCCCGGTTAGCCAATTGGCAAACACGCTTGCGTCCCTGTCCTTGATTCCTGGATGTCTGGCAGGATTGACGACGATGACCCCATAAGGGTTAGCGAGCCGTTTGTCGCCTTCGACCAGCAGAACCATGCCGCGTTTATTCTTGAACGCTAACCAGGTCGCGCGATCGGCCAGCGTGTAGGCGCCCCGCGCAGCCGCAAAATTCAGCGTGGCGCCCATTCCGGACCCGGTTTCGAGATACCAGCGACCGGAAAATTTCTGGGGATCGAGGCCGGCGCTCTGCCATAGAGCGCGTTCCTTCACGTGCGTGCCACTTTTATCGCCGCGCGACGCGAATAAGGCCGTTGCCTCATAGAGGCGCTTCACCGCCTCCGTGGCGCTCCGCTCCCCGCGAATGCCCGCGGGATCGGACATCGGTCCCACCATTACAAAATCATTATGCATGACCGCGCGCCGACCGATCCCATGCCCCGCCGCCACGAAGCTCTTTTCCTGCTCCGGCGCATGGACCAGGACAACATCAGCATCGCCACGCGACGCCAGCCGCAAGGCGGCCCCCGTACCAACGGCGACGACACGCACTGTAATGCCGGTGCGGGCCGTAAATTTTGGCAGCAGATGGCGAAACAACCCGGAATTATCCGTCGAGGTCGTCGACGCCAGCGTAATGAACCGTTCCGCCGCATGGCCCCCACCGGTCAGTACGGTCATGCAAAAAACGCAAGCAAAAATAAACTTCATGCCGCGGCCCCCTGACATCAGAATTCCCCCTCGATAAATGCGCGTGCCTCGGACGTTCGAGGCGCCTTGAAAAAGATATCCGCTGGCGCCTGTTCCAGCAGACGTCCATTGAACATAAACAGGACGTCGTCCGCCAGTCTACGCGCCTGCCCCAGATTCTGGGTCGTCAACACCACTTTGGTGCCCGCCGCGTGAATCGATGAAATTATGTCCTCGACGGCCCGCGTCGCGGCAGGATCGAGGCTTGCCGTGGGTTCATCAAGAAACAGCACCTCGGGCCGCAGAACCCAGACCCTGGCCAGCGCAAGACGCTGTTGCTCGCCAACCGACAAGACCCGGGCCGGTACGGCCGCGTGCGCGGTCAATCCGGTGCGGTCAAGCGCATCCGCGATACGAGCGCCGCGCTCACGCCGCTTCACGCCCTGGCAGGCCAGAACATAATCGATATTGGCCGATACCGACCGGCGCAGCATGACCGGCCGCTGAAAAACCATCGCCTGACGGGCGCGCGCCTGCGCCGCGGAGTGTCCGTTCCACCTGATCTCCCCGCTGGTCGGCGCGGCGAGCCCATGACAAAGCCGCAGCGTCAGGCTTTTCCCCGCCCCGTTGGGACCGAGAATGACACTGCGGGCGCCGGCTTTCAGGGAGAAATTCAGATCGTGCAGCAACCGGCGCCCGTCAATGTCGAAGCACAATTTCTCGATCGTGAGCGGCAGGATCGACTGTCGCTTCATAGCGCCGTCTTCGTCTGGAAGGCGCTGCTGAGCGCATAGGTCCCTGTACTGATGGCGAGGCTCATGGTGATCAGAATAAATCCAAGCGCCAGCGCCAGCCCCAAGTCGCCCTTACTGGTTTCAAGAGCGATCGATGTCGTCATGACACGGGTGACATGATCGATATTGCCGCCGACGATCATAACCGCGCCGACCTCGGCCGACGCCCGTCCGAACCCCGCCAGAATCGCGGTGGCCAACGGCACCCTTCCATCCCACAGGATGGTCGAGATCAGACGCAAGCGCGATGCGCCGAACGAGCGCAGCTGGCCGGCATATTCATCCCACAGCGTTTCCGAGGCCTGGCGGGCCAGGGATGCGACGATGGGCAGCACAAGCAGGGTCTGGGCGATGACCATTGCCGTCGGCGTAAACAATAAGCCAAGCACACCGAAGGGACCCGCCCGTGACAACAGCAGATAAACCAGAAGCCCCACGACAACAGGCGGCAACCCCATCAAGGCATTCAACGTAACGGCAATGACGCGTCTGCCCGGGAATGAAAATATCGCGACCGCCGCCCCCACCGGCAATCCAATAAGCGACGCCACGCATACCGCCACGAGACTGACGAATAGCGACCGCGCGACGATCTCGATCAAGGCGGGATCGAGGTCAACGACCATGCGCATGGCAAGACTAAAGGCGTCACTAAATTCGTTCACGTTACCCGTCTACCGAAAATGAATTAGGCCCCGAACTTAAAGCGTTAAAACGCCAACCGCACGCTACCTTTTCTGACAGCTGCGCGGCGTTCAGACCACGCTTTTAGCAGCCGGCACGGTAATGTCGCAATGGGACAGGATGAAGTCCGCGATCGCCGGGATATCATCAAGATGAATTACCGGCACGGTGAGATCGGGCAGCGAGACATCGCTGGCCACGGCGACGATGTGAGTATCCTGATGGCATAGCACGGGTTTCCCCTGCACGGCGCGATGCACTTCCAGTTTCGAATGGGGATAGGATTTGAAGCCTTCGACAAGGACAAGATCGACGGCCGACATGTGCGAAATGAGTTCATTCAAATCGGGCTCCGGTCCGCCCCGGTTTTCATGCATCAGCGCCCAGCGGTTAGCCGCCGACACCATGACTTCGGTCGCGCCGGCGCTGCGGTGGGCATATGAATCCTTGCCGGGCTGGTCGATGTCGAAATTGTGATGGGCGTGTTTTACGGTGGAGACGCGCAGTCCCCGCGCGGTGAGTTGATGCAACAGGTGGACAAGCAGCGTGGTTTTTCCACTACCGCTCCATCCCGCGAGTCCAAATATCTTCATTGCAATTATCGCTTCACAGGGACACTTCTCACAGGGAGATTCCGCGCCCACGAGCTGTCGCCGCCGGAATTTTTCCTGGCAACCGCTGTTTCCGTGCGTACGACGTGCCGCAGGCCTGCCCACAAATAGTCATACCCCGTGATCAGCGTCAATCTCGGCGCTGCCCGCGGCCCGGTTTCGCCGACGATCAAAATCCCATGGCGAGGAAGACCGTCGCGTCGCCCATACCGTGCGAACGAATAATCACATCCCGAATTCCTTCCGGACGAACAGGGCCACACTGGGCCCCTCTTGAGTTCGGAGCCTGTCACAGTCGGCCCGTTTGTATACAATACTGTCTCTAATTTATCAGGAAGTATGTTGGGATACTGTTTGCCGCGACAACTTCCACGGCACGCCCGGCAAGCGAACCGGTGATCAAACGACGCCTCACGAAATATTGAAGAGAAGGGCTGAATTTTTCCTTCAAGTCTAGTCAGCGACGCCCCACATCTAAAGAGAGAGGCGACTTTTATCGTTGTGCAAATCTCCTACAGGGTGCAGAGAAATGAAAAATTTTCAAACTTGGTCCTTAATTCCCGCCACGGCAATTCTCCTGTCCGCGTGCAACGCAGTCATCGTGGAAAGTTATCCGATCGCCCCGGCATATTACAAAGACGGGGATTTCGAGCGGGCTACGAGCAAGGGGGCGGTCACAGCTATTGTTGTTGGCAATCCGTTCACCTCACAATCGACGACTTTCGCGGATAATGTTCGCGCCTTGATGAAGAACCAGGCTGGTGACGTGCCCGTCAGTTTCGTTTCCCAGCCTGGCGCCGACACCACGAACCCCTATAAAGTTGTCGTCGTTTTCAATGCGCGTGCGAATGTCGATAATCGCTCGATCTGCCAGATGGAAGGCCAGACCCCAACGACCCCCAGCATTGGAGACCAGGTGTCGGTCACCATGGTGTTCTGCGAGGGAAACAATGCGAAGTCCGGCACCAGAGGACGGGCCGGCGGTATCAAAGGTCAAAACGATTCGACCTTCGTCTCGCTTGTCCAGCAAGTAGCGAACGCAATGATTCCACCCTATGGTTATGAGAGATCGCTGCGAAACGGTGATAGCTAAAAGTCACCTGCCATCACTTATAAAGCACAACGGCCGAGAGATTCTGGACTTGCCGTAAGAATCGTCACCCTCGGGCTCGATACTCGAGGGTGATGACAGATTTTACAGCCCGTTGCCTGACTTGCCTGAACCTGACGATCAACGTGCGCCTTAGACTGCTGCGTGTTTATGGGATCGATTGGACCGGGATAAAAAACTCGGTAAAATGATCCAATCCCCTGGTACGTGCGCAGTACTACCTTCCCACGGTGTCTCTTCCAGTGATCGAAGCCCAGTTCCTTGGCGTACCCGACATGACGGGCTGGCTGTTCGCCGGCCTGTCCCTCGCCTCCTTTGGCGGCGCGTTGATGGCTGTGGTCATGGGGGTCGGCGGCGGTGTGTTCCTGCTGGCCATCATGGCGATGTTTTTCCCACCGGCGATCCTGATCCCGCTGCAGGGCATCGTGACGCTGGGCACCGGGGCGAGCCTGGTCGTCCTCATGTGGCGCCATCTCCTATGGGCGACCCTTCTCCCGTTTAGCGGTGGCGCCATCGTGGGGGCCGCGCTCGGCGCGCAGATATTCGTGGTCCTGCCAGCCGCCCTGCTGCAAGGCTTTATCGGCGCCTTTATTCTGGTTCTCGCCTGGTTGCCAAAGATATCGACCCACGGATCGGAACCCAAGCGGTTTGCCTTGTTGGGATGTGTATCGACGTTTCTGGGAATGTTTGTCGGCGCGACCGGCGTGCTGGTAGCGCCTTTCGTCGCCAGCGCTTCACCCAACCGGCGCAACCATACGGTCACCCTGACAGCGCTGATGTCCATCAGCTATGTGATCCGGATCGCGACCTTCGGTTTGCTCGGGGTTTCCCTGACCGCCTATGTTCCGCTGATCGCGGTGATGATCGCCACCGCGGTGATCGGCAACTGGATCGGCGGACGGACGCTCAACCGCATGCCCGAACACCTCTTCCGCCGCGGTTTCCAGATCGTGCTGACCTTGCTCGCCCTCCGTCTTCTCTGGGTGGCGGCCGCCAGCGGTGAAATTTTCTAGACCACTAATTATTTGGGCTGCTCTAGCCGCGTTTTCCGTTCAGACGGAACCAGCCCGCCAGTGTGATTCCACGTGAGTGGAAAATACGCTAGCGTCAATCGCACGCCTGATATAACGCGTCACGCGATTTCCATTAGTAATCCCATTTCCAGTTCAGGCCGATATTGCTGTCGGCGGAGCCGCTGATATCGCTTTCGACGGTGATGTTGGGCAGCACCTGAACCTCTACACCGACCTTTTGGGAACCAGCCTGGGTTCCTTGGGTTACGGACAGAAAAATTTCTTCGGTCACATATTTGCCGGCCTTGAGTGACGCGCCCTTGCCACTCCCTTTTTCCGTTTCAACGTTCAGCACATCAACACCGAGTGCTTGCCTAACCTTGTCCATGATCCCGGTGCCACCCCTGCCGGAGAGCGTCGCGGCGGTTTCCGCCAGCTGTGCCGCCTGGATGGCCGACAACTGGCTGGTCGTGCGGCCGAACAGGATATGCGCGAGAACGTCCTCCTGGGGAAGTGCGGGGTCCGACGAGATATTGATTGCCGGTTTCGAGACGTTTCCGGAAATCTCGACCCGCGCCACCAGGTCTTTCAGCGTCGCCTCCGCCACGGCCTCAATTTCGGGTTCCGCCGCCGAATTGGGGAAGAAGACACTGCCGCTCTTCACCGCGAAGCTCTTGCCGGCAAACGCGAAGGTACCGCGAATGGCTTGCAGCTTGCCTTTGATAATTGGAGCATCGGTTTTTCCCGAAACCGTAATGTCGCCCTTCCATTCCGAATCCAGCCCGCGACCGCGAACAAAAATCCGGTGCGGAAAATTGAGCGTAAGATCCAGCGAGACGGGAAAGGTTTTGGCGAGCGATGGTTCCCTGGCAACCGCCGGGTTTTCGACATTTTCTGTTTGGCCGTTGATTTCGACGAATTCGAGTTCGATGATTTGCTCGGGCAATTGATCCGGTATCCGTATTTCGCCTTTATCAACTTGCATACGGCCTGCAAGGTGCGGTGCCTCCAATGATCCGGAAAGGGTCATCCCTCCGGTTACGGTTGCTTCCGCCAGAGGGTGACGAAGCGCGGTAAAGCGGTCCAGTTTGATGTCCACGCCGCCCGACGACGCACCTGCGCCAGCAAATTGCACCACGCCTGTGCCTGATAGGCGACCCTTCGCGCCGTCACCGGCGGAAAGCGCGACGAGCCGAGCGCTATCGCCGGAGAAAATTACGTGGCCCTCGATCTTACGGAGCACGGTCCCTGTTGCCGCGCCCTCGTAAGAGCCGCCGCTCAGCCGGGCGTCACCATGAATTACGGGTTTACCGAGAGTACCTGTTATTTTTGCTTTCGTGCTTATGAGACCAGCTATCCTATCGTCACCAAGTCCGACGAGTCTATCGATAAGGCCGAGCTGCCCGTTCGCCATGAGGTCACCTGTGATCGGCAGATCGGGTCCAAGCGCAAGCGACATTGGCGAGAGACTAAATAGAGTCTGTGTTTTTAGAGAAAGCGTGGCGCTGGTTTGGTCCGGCCCGGTCAGGTTGGCCGTCGCGCGGGCGATCCCGCTGCCCTGGCGTACGTCCACCGCGAGGTTAAAACCGGCGAATTTGGTCTTTGTCACGTCGGGCGAACGGATGTTGCGTGCGGCGAAGGACATTGTAAGGGCTGGGTCCTGCGATGCGCCCGATGCTTGCAATTTTCCCGCAACGCTTCCGTCCACCTGGAAACGGGGATCAATCAGGGAAGCCAATCGTAATGGCAAATTGTCAAACTGCCCGTTCGCGTCGAGCACGCCGCCGGCCATCGATCCAGCTAAACGAAAACGTCCCCCCGCTAGAGAAAAATCAAGGGGCTTGACCCGCCATCCCCTCGCCTGCCATGTAACGGCGAAGGGCGCGCCTAGGCCGATAGCCTGTTCCGCGAATTTGCCCTCCAGTTTCTCGACGGAAAGGCGCGATTGCGCGGTTGAAAGGGATAATGTGCCATTGGTTGAGAGCGAAATTGGATAGGCGCCGTCAGCACTGGCAATCGTCGACCAGTCGATATTCGAAAAATTACCGTTGATCTTGATTTTCGCCTTGCCGCGTCGCAGGCCGGCCACCTGAAAATTTTCGAAATGGGCCTCGCCAGCCGCGGTCGTGCGGGCGAACAAATCCCGCAGGCGAAACCGCGCTGTCGCTTTCGCGATTGTTGCACCGCCTGTATCAATTTTCCCGACCCGGATCTTCCGGGCAACGCCGGTCAGTTCGATATCTGTGTCATGCCGGGCGTCTGTCGCTGCGCTGATTTCACCCGCCCCGGAAAGACCGAACTCGGTCGCACCCGGCAAATCGCTGAAATCATTCAATGTGGCCTTTACAGCGCCGGACAGGCGCCTTCGGGTCAAATCCAGACCGAGCTTGCCGGCCAGCCGATTTTTTCCCACAGTGATATCGATGTTGGACAGATCAACAGCCCCCTTCTTGAAGTCGCCATTCAGCCTGCCGTTGAGATTTTTATCGCGAAGAACGCCACCGAGCCGCAGTCTGGTTTTTATCGTTGCGCCATCCAGACGGGCGGCGTATCCGACCGCCATGGTACCGACAGCGGTTTGGTCGATGTATGCGGCGGTGACAAATTAGACCACGGAAGCGGGGGATTTTCCTTCCGCGGGCGGAG
>JAQBTY010000057.1 GCA_027624735.1 Pseudomonadota bacterium
CCGCATCACACCAAGTGGTCTGGTTTTGCTCCGCCCAAGTGGTCTAATTTTACTCCGCCGTTGACACCTGGGAAGCGTCCTCTTCAAGGATGGGCTCGCGACGAGGGATAGTGATTTCAGCCACTGCATTCTCACCCAGTTGATCAACCTTATATTCTTTCTTGGCCGGGTTGGGGCTGATATCGGCGCCGGCGCAAAAGCTCTTGCCGTTGCCGCGCAGCACCACCACGGCCACATCATCGTCATCCTCGGCCCTTTTGAACAGCTCGATAAGCTTTTCCTTGAGCTCGGCACTGAGGGCGTTGCGCTTGTCGGGCCGGTTCATGGAGATCACGGCGACGTGGCCGTCCACTTCATAGAGCGCGACGTCGTCGGACATGGCTGGGACTCCTACTTCCTAATGAACGCAGCGCTAGTCGATCGAAAAAATATCGAACAGCGGCGTATGCCAGACAATATGGATAAGTTCGTTGAACATACCCCACAGCAGCAGCCAGCCGGCGGCGGCGTAGACCAATGTAAGCTTCCAGCCTTCTCCGACAAAAAAGCGCAGATACAGCATGATGAAAATCGGTATGGCATAGACCTGTCCCACCACGTATGTGCCGGCGACGATCAGCGCGAACCAGCCATACATGCCGAGCACGCCCTTCGGTTCCCGTGACTCGCGGAGAACGTTGACGTACTGCGCAACCGTGCCGCCATCACCGGATCGGCTCCGCGTGATGAAGCCCTTGAGATCCGCGACAAAGATTGTTGCGGAAAAGGCGATTCCGAGGCAACCGAACGTGAGCAGGAGCAGCGCGGCTTCGCGCGGCCAGCCGGAGGCTTTCCACAAGGCGTAGGCAAAGACCAGGGTGATGAAACCGGCGAACGGCAGAGAGGTAAAATGGCGGTAGGGTGCGTCGGGCTCATCGTCGGCGCCTTCGCCAAAGGTGGCGCCGGGCGTTTCGCGGCGTTGTTTCATGCCCCCCCTGGCGGACAGCACCACGGTCAGGACGCACAATGCGCCAAGAATGCCGCTGATCGGCCGCAACATCCAATCCCATGTGTAGGACTGCAACGTAATGTCGAGCGCGGTTTCCATGATGTTGCCGAGGATGAAGCCGAGCACCAGCGGCGCCCGCGCCCAGCCGGCATAGCGCATGATGAGACCGAGCGTCCCGAAGGTCAGCATCAGATACCAGTCGCCCATGGTCGCGCCCGACATCCAGCCGCCCATGAAGACAAACAGGACGATGGCGGGCACGATCAGGGTGCTGCGGATGAAGGTGATCTTGGCCAGCTGATTGGTCCACATCATCAGAAGCAGAGACCCGATGACATTGGCGATCATGACGGTCCACATCAGGCTGAAGGTGATGTGAAGGTTCGTGGTAAGCATTGCCGGCCCGGGCGTGAGCCCCTGGATCAGGAAGGCCCCCAACAGGATCGCCATGGTCGCACTGCCGGGAATGCCGAACGCGATGGTCGGGATCAGCGCGCCGCCCTTCATGGCGTTGTTCGCCGATTCCGGCGCGATCACGCCGCGCACGTCGCCCTTACCGAAATTTTCGCGGTCCTTGGTGCTCTGTACCGCGTGACCATAGGCAACCCAATCGACGATGGAGGCGCCCAACCCCGGCAGGATGCCGATATACATGCCGATCACGCTGCACCGCAGTACCAGCCACCAGTTCTCGAAGACGTCTTTGACGCCCTGCATCATGCCGTGGCTAACGTCTTTTGCCTCGACCTGGGAAATCGAAGTGTGGCGGATCGCGAGAAAGATTACCTCGGGGATGGCGAACAATCCCAGTACGACCGGGATCACGCCGAGCCCGTCATCCATCAGGTAGGTCGTGTCAAACGTAAAACGGGGTAATCCGCCCTGCGGCGAATACCCGATAACCGATACCAGGATTCCGATGCAGGCGGCGGCCAGCCCCTTGAGCATGGAGCCGCCGCTGAGGGTCCCGACCATGGTGAGGCCGAGGACTCCCAGCATGAAAAACTCTGGATTGGCGAAGGACAGGATCAGGGGGCGGACAATGGGGAGCGACAGACCGAGCACCAGGGCCCCCAGGATTCCCCCGATTGCCGAGCAGGTGAACGCGGCGCCAAAGGCGCGGGCCGCTTCGCCCTTTTGCGCCATGGGGTAGCCATCGAGGATCGTCGCCTGCGACCCCGATGTGCCCGGCACGCCGAGAAGCACGGAAGAAATGGTGTCGCTGGTGGTGGTGACCGCGAACATACCCATCAACAGCGCGAAGGCGGCAACCGGCTCGACACCAAAGGTAAAGGGCAGCAGGATGGCCATGCCCACCAGACCCGACAGGCCGGGAACCGCGCCGAAATAAATCCCCGCGAGCACACCCACCATCAGATAGCCGATGGCGGGCCAGCTCACGACCATTACCAGCCCCTGAAGGGCGCTTTCCAACATCGCTGCTCTCCCGGTGAAGAAGGTCAGCGGGACACGAAAACGAGCGCGTCCCGCTGACTGTCTGGAACGACAGGGTTACTTTTTCGTCGTTACTTTCGCGATGTATCCCTTGAGGAATTCAATGACCTCGGGAGAGAGTGAGGTGCTGACCTTGGTCAGTTTCTCGGCCGCCGCGCCGACATCGTAGTTGGGTACGAAATTGACCGTCTTCTGCGCGTCCCTGGCGAAGTCCGGATCGCTGTTGAGGGCGACGACCGCCTTGCGCAGCGCGTCGATGGCGGCCTTGGGCGAGCCCGGCGGCAACAGAAGTGACCGCTGAACCATGCTGCTGGAGCGATTCACCTCGCGGAACGCCTTCCAGAGTATTCCCGACGGTTTCTCGCCCTTCATCTTTTCATAGAACTTGTCGAAGGACATCAGGGTGAGGCCCTTTGACAGCGCGGCCGGCGACCAGACGCGCTCGCCGTCATCGAACGGATAATACCAAAGGCCGATCGCCATGCCGGTATCGATCATGGTCGGGATAACTTTCGCCCGGAACGACGGCTGCGATTCGGTATGCATGTGAGCTTCGCCCTGCATCACCGCGATACGCGCCTTGGAACTGCCGCGGTATCCGGTGACATAGCCGTGCTTGACGCCCAGCATGTCGAGCGCCAGCCGCTCGCGCAGATCGAGGCTGCTCTGGGCCCGAAGACCAGACACTTTCATGCCGTGGGCTTTCATGATGTCCTCCGGCTTGTTGATGCCGGGCGGCGTGTCCTTTCGTATATAGCCGTAGGAAGTCCCCGCCTGGGTCGCGATGATCGGAAACTTACTCGAATCGACCTTGAGTCCGGCATCCTTTAGCGGCGTAAACGCCTGGGTTGACGCGATCGCGGTAAAATAGGCCATTGTTAACCCGTTTGGTTTGGCTGATTGGCCGAGGAAATTAGTCGCCACGACACCGCCGGCGCCGGCCATGTTTTTCGAGATAACCTGGGGATTGCCGGCAATAAGCCCGCCGATGTGGCGGGCGAACAGCCGCGCCTCGATATCGGTCGGGCCGCCGGCGCTGTAGTTGATGAGTATGGTAAGGCGTTTGCCTTTGAAGAAATCCTTCGCGGTCGCTGTTCCGGTCGCCGCGAAGGCGAAAACGCTCGCGACGGCCAGTAGTTTTTTGAGTGTCGGCATAGTCGTGATCCTCCTGTGATCTCAGATTTATTTTGAATTTAGCTCGGCTTCTTGTGAGCCGCTTTGAAGGAATATTACAGGCGTAAAATCTATCCGTCATCCCGACATTCGATCCGATTGAAGGGTAAGGGCCGTGAATGTTGTCCACGGCCCTTACCGTCTTTCTCTAATTGGACTTATTCGTCGTCACTTTGTCGACATAGCCCTTCAGGAACGTGAGCACGTCGGGCGACAACTGGATACTCGCCTTCGTTAATTTTTCGGCCTTCTCCCCAACGTCGAACTGCGGCACGAAACTGATTGTCTTCTGCGAATCCCTGGCGAATTCCGGATCGCTATTCAGTGCGGTGACAGCCTTCCGCAGGGCCAGGTGGGCCGCTTTCGGCGATCCTTCCGGCATTACGAGGGACCGCTGAACCATGCTGCTGGCGCGGTTCACCTCGCGGAACGCCTTCCACATCATTCCCGATGGTTTCTTGCCCTTCACTTTTTCGTAGAATTTATCGAAAGACATCAGGGTGAGCCCCTTGGAGAGCGCGGGCGGCGACCAGACATGCTCGCCATCATCGTACGGATAATACCAAAGGCCGATCGCCATGCCGGTATCGATCATGGTCGGGATAACCTTGGACCGAAACGACGGCTGCGATTCATTGTGCAAGCTCGCCTCGCCCTGCATCACGGCGACGCGCGCCTTGGAGCTGCCGCGATAACCGGTGACGTAACCATGCTTGATGCCGAGCATGTCCATCGTCAAGCGCTCGAGAATGTCCTTGCTGCTGTTCGCGCGCAGACCGGACACCTTCAGGCCGTGCGCCTTCATGACATCCTCCGGCTTGGTGATGCCGGGCGGCGTGTCCTTTCGGATGTACGTGTAGGAGCTGCCTGAATTGGTGGCAACGAGATCGAATTTCCCGATATCCACCCTGAGCCCTGCATCGTTCAGCGGCGCGAATGCCTGGGCCGACGCGAGCGCGGTGAAATAGCCCATGGTGAGGCCGTCCTTTTTCGCCTTTTGGCCGAGAAAGTTTATGGCCACAACGCCCCCGGCGCCCGCCATATTCTTGCCCACGACCTGTGGCTTGCCGGGAATATGCCGGGCGATATTGCGGGCGAACAGCCGTGCTTCGACATCGGTCGGGCCGCCGGCGCTGTAATTGATGAGAACGGACAGGCGTTTGCCCTTGTAGAAATCCGCCGCGGTCGCGGTACCGGCGGTGGCGAGTGCTATGAGGCTCGCAGCGGCCAATAGTTTCGTGAGTGTCGGCATAGTCGTGATCCTCCTGTGATCTTCGTTTTGGATTGAAGTGTGATCGGCTTCTTACGAGCCGTTTTGCGCGCACGCGTCCGCCTGGCTGGCGACTCAACGCAAATCCATACTAAACGCCGAAGGTACTGTTTTGGACGACTACAAAGGTGACTACAGACGCAATTCAGTCCGTCATCCCGACTTCCGGTCATAGGTGCCGAGACCGGGACGGAACGTTTTCGTGTCGAGGAACTGTTTCATGCCGGCTTGGCGGCCGGCTTCCTTATCGACCCGCTGAAGCGCGTCGCTTTTACAGCGCAGATAATCCGACGCCTGATCCATCGACATATGGCGCACCGAACGGATGGCTTCCTTGGTGTACTGGATGGCCCAGGGGTTTTTCTGCATCAGTTTTTTGGCGATTTTTATGGTCTCCGCCTCAAGCTTGGCCTTGGGGACCGAGAAATTGACGAACTTCATCGCCGCCGCTTCCTTGCCGTTGAAGGTGTCGCCCGAGATCGAGTACCACATGGCGTCGCGCGCGCTCATGACCTGATTGACATTCCAGCCGACCAGCCCGCCCGGGATATGTCCCCAGTTGATTTCCGATATGCCGAAGGTCGCTTCGTTGGCGGCGATGGCCACATCGCACGACACGATCGGCGTCAGCCCGCCGCCAAACACGAATCCGTTGACCATGGCGATGGTCGGTTTGGGAAAATTCATCAAGCGATGCGACCGCCAGCTGTCGGAGGCGTGCGACGCCCGTGCCCTCGCGATCGGATCGCTGCCCAATTCGCGAAAGTACAGCTTGAGATCCTGCCCGGCGCAAAACGCATTGCCGGCGCCAGTCAGGACCAGCAGCTTGGTATCCGGGTCGGTGGCGAGATAGGTCAACGCATCATCCATGTCATGATGCAGTTGCGGGCTCATGGCGTTGCGTTTTTCAGGCCGGTTCAGGATGACAAAGGTGATGCCGTCCTTGCGCTGATCGATTTTGACAGTCTCGAAATTATATTCCGGTTTCGACTTGCTTGCGGCTTTGGTGGATTTCGCCGCCGGTTTCTTTTTTGTCGCAATCTTCGTCGCCATGATTGTTTTCCCCTGTTTTGTTCGCTCGTCTTTTGATCAACCGTATTCGCGAAGCACATTGCGGGCAATGACCATCTTCATAATCTCGGTCGGGCCCTCGGTGATGCGGAAGCTGCGCGACTGGCGCCAGAAATTTTCGATCGGCAGATCCTTGGTCAGGCCGATTCCGCCATGCACCTGCATGCAGCGATCCGCGGCGCGGAAGCCCAGCTCATCGGCATACATCTTCTGGACGAAGCCGTCGGTCCGGTCGACCAGGCCTTGTGCCGCGCGATCCGCCGTGTTGTAGACCATCAGCCGGGCGGCCTGCAGCTCCACATAGGTGTCGGTGATCATCCATTGCACCGCCTGCCGGTTGGCCAGCTTTTCGCCGAACGTCACCCGGGCTTGCGCGTATTCGCACATCAGATCGAGACAGCGCTGCGCCGTGCCGACGCCGCGGGCGCCATGTTTCAACCGGCCGTTCGCCAGAAAACGCTGGCCCAGCGCGAATCCCTGGCCTTCTTCGCCAATGCGTTTTTCGACCGGCACACGAACATCCTCGAAATGAATTTCGCACGGCCAGTCGCCCATCATGGTTTCGAACTTGGTGGTGATCTTGACGCCGGGCGTATCCATGTCGACCAGGAACATGGAGATGCCGCCGCGCGACCCTTTTTCCCGATCCGTTGCCGCCAGAAGCTGTGCGAAATCGGCCTCTTCCGCCCCCGTGATGAAGCGCTTGGTGCCGTTGATGACATAATGGTCCCCGTCCCGCACCGCCGTGGTCCGCATGCCGCCGGGATCGCCGCCGGCATCGGGCTCGGTCTGAGCAAAGCAGGCCTCTTTTTCTCCATTGAGAACCGGATAAAGATATTGCTGCTTCATTTCATCGCTGAGTTCATAAAGCGGCGCGCGGACCTGTGGACCCATGATGCCACCCAAACCCCGGGTCGGCACCGCGACCGTGCGGCCGAGCTGTTCCCAGACGATCACCAGCGACATCAGATCGGCGCCGACCCCGCCATATTCCTCCGGCACTTCCATTTTCCACAGGCCAAGCTCCTTGGCCCTTGCATGGTATTTCTCGCGCCATTCCGGTTTCAGTTCACCGTTGTCGCCGATGGTTTCCATCTCGACGGGGATCATTTCCTCGTCGACAAAACGCTTCATGGTTTCGCGGAACATCTGGTGTTCTTCAGATAATGGGTATTCCATCGATTAGCCTCCCGAACTTGTTCTTCATTGACCCGGCCTGTCTATCGCGTCGGGTCGTGTTTCCATGTTCCGCCCGATTTGTGTCGAAATCAACCGCCTGACGATTTCAGGATCGGCCGAATGTCGACGGCGCGGACGCCCTTGCCTTTTTCACAGACGATCAGCGGGTTGATTTCCAGATCGGCCAGCCAGGGCCGGTGATCGAGAAAAAACGCCGACAATCCGCGGATCGCATCGATCAGGGCCTTGCGGTCCGATGGCTTGCCGCCCCGGAATCCATCCAGCAAGGCGCTGACCGCCAATCCGTCGAGCATATCCGACGCCACGCTTTTGCTGACCGGCAGCATCCGGAAGGCGGTATCCTTGACCAGCTCTACCAGAATGCCCCCGGCGCCCAAGACCATCACCGGACCATAGAGCGGATCTTCACGAACGCCGACGATCATCTCCACACCGGACACCATTTCCTGCACCAGAAAACCGGAAATCGACGCCTTCGGCGCAGCCTTGCGGAAAAGCCCGCTCAGGTCCTTGGCGGCCATGCTGACCTCGGCCTTGCTCTTCAACCCCAGCCGGACACCGCCCACTTCGGTCTTATGGCTGACCTCCGGCGATACGATCTTGAGAACGACCGGAAACCCGATTTTCTGCGCGGCGTCGGCGGCGGCTATGGCGGTCTTGGCGAAAACGGAACGGGGCGGTGTTACACCGACGGCGTTCAGCGCCTCTTCGATATTTGCGGCGGCAAGCGAGTCGGCCTTGCCCTTGGGTTTGGGGAGCGGCGGGATTTTGCGACCGGCCCGGCTTCCATAAAAGGCCAGCGCTTTCATGGCGCGGACGGTTTCGGGCATGGATTGCAAATGGGGTATGCCGGCCTCGTCCTGAAAAATTTTGCCGAATTCCGAGGGCGCATACCCCATGCGGCTGAAGGCAAACACCGGAACGTCGGTGTTGTCCGATAATTCCCGCAACGGATCGGGGGTTTTCCCTCCCGGGCCCTTCGGCGTCCGGGCTTCGAACGCCACCATATGAATGTTGGCGTCTTTGGACACCGTCTCGCAGACGCGCATGTAATTGCGTTCGTCGGCGAAACCGGCCTGGCCGCAATCCATCGGGTTCTGGATAGGCATATCCGGACCGACCAGATTGCGCAGCGCTTTTGCCGTCGCCGGCGAAAGGCTCGGTATCTTGGCATTTGCCTGTGCCGCGTGATCATGCATCAGATCGACCACGCCCCCCGAATTGGACATGAACGCCATACCGTCGCCCTTGGGAAGCCGGCCGGACTGAAACGCAAGCGCGGTTTCAACCATGTCGTCCAATGACGCGCACAGAACGATGCCGTAGCGTTCGCAAAGGGCGGCGAAGACATCGTAATCGCCGGCGATGGCGCCGGTATGGGATTGCGCCGACGCTCGGGCGCCTTCGGTCTGCCCCACCTTGACGGCAAGGATGGGTTTGCGCGCGACCAGCGCCTTGCGGGCGGCTTCCTTGAACGCCTCCGGGCGCCGAATTCCTTCGACCATGAGGACAATCAATTTGGTGTGCGGGTCGTCAACGAAGAAGTTTACGTAATCCGCCGCGTCCAGGCTCAGTTCGTTGCCCGATGAAACCAGGTAGCTGAAACGGATGCCCCGCTCAGCCGCGGTAAGGGCCCAGGCTTGCAAGGTGCCGCCGCTTTGGAAGACCCCGGCGACCGGTCCGGGCTCCGATTTGTTGAAGTCCGGATTGGGATAGACGAATAATTTTTCACGGACCGATACGTTGCCCATGCAGTTGGGGCCGCAGGCGACCAGACCGCTTTCCTCACACAGCGCCTTCAGGGCGGCGCCACGGGCATGAAATTCCGGGGTGGTTCCTTCACCAATGCCCGATGCGTAAACCAGGGCTGATTTCAGGCCATGCTGAACGCCTTCTTCGAGGCATGCCTGAATCCTTTCGGCGGGAATAATGATGAGGGCCAGATCCGGTGCTTCCGGCAGGCTTGCAAAATCGGGGTAGCATTTCATGCCCCAGATTTCGTCGCGCGACGGGTTCATCGGAAACATTCGAACCGGTGAATTGGTCTCGGTCAGGTTCTTATGAATGCTGACCGGCCAGCGCGCCCTGTCGGACGCGCCGACGATCGCAAGCGTGCGCGCCTGCAGCAGCGGTGCTGGTGAACGAAACATGGATATGCCTGCCCTGAATTTTTGTCGATTATTGATGGCGATGATGGGCATCCATTCCGGGCTTGTCAACGCCGGAGCGCAGATTGACCATCAATTGCGACAGGTTTAGAACAATCCCAAAGGCCTTCTTAAAGGCCCTAGAATTATCAGGGAGATGGCTTGTGTCCGATAGGTTCAGAGCATTGGTGCTGGAAGAAGCGGACAGGAAAGTTTCCGCTTCCATTCAGGAACTTGATGATTCTCGTTTGCCTGACGGCGACGTGACAGTCGCTATCTCATACTCCACGCTCAATTATAAAGACGGGATGGTTCTAAACGGTATCGGCCGCTTGGTGCGCAATTATCCGCATGTGCCGGGGATCGATTTTTCGGGCACGGTCGAGGCCAGCAGCTCCTCCGCTTACGCCGTCGGTGACAAGGTCATTCTGACCGGCTGGCGCGTTGGCGAGGCCCATTGGGGCGGCTACGCAGAAAAAGCGCGGATCAAATCCGACTGGCTGGTGCCGCTGCCTGACGGGCTGACGGACAAGCAGGCGATGGCGCTCGGCACCGCCGGATTTACCGCCATGCTCGCGGTCATGGAATTGCAGGATCACGGCGTCACGCCGGACTCAGGTCCGGTGTTGGTGACGGGCGGCAACGGCGGCGTCGGCGGGGTGGCGATCGCGCTTCTGGCAGCCAATGGGTATGAGGTTCACGCCTCGACCGGCCGTCCCGCGCTGGCGGACCATCTGAAATCGCTGGGCGCCACTGAAATCATTGCCCGCGATGAGCTGGATGTGCCGCCGGAACGGCCGCTGGCGTCCGAGCGCTGGGCCGGTGTTGTTGACGCGGTCGCCGGCAACACCCTCGCGTCGGTGCTGCCGCAGATGAAATATCAAGGCGCCGTCGCCGCTTGCGGGCTGGCGGGCGGTGCACAGCTCAATACGACTATAGTGCCGTTCCTGCTGCGCGGCGTGAAGCTGCTGGGAATCGATTCCGTGATGTGCCCGGTCGATCGCCGGAAGACAGCCTGGGCCAGGCTCGCCGCTGAAATGCCCAAGGAAGCGCTCGATGCTCTGACGCATGTCATATCATTGGCGGACCTCCCGGAGCAGGCGAACAGGATTTTGAAAGGCGAAACACAGGGCCGCGTCGTCGTCGATGTTTCCGCCTGACTTTAAACGATAGGCGGCACAAAGGAGAAAAAAATTGGATTTTGATCTTCCCGAAGAACTTCAGATGCTCAAGGACAATCTGCGCAGGTTTGTCGACACCGAGCTGATCCCCATTGAGCGGGAAACCAACGACGGGTCGGATTTCCTGCCGGGTGTACAGGAAAATCTGGAGGACAAGGCCAGGGCGCTGGGCCTGTGGCTGTTCGATGTTCCGGAAGAATTCGGCGGCATGGGGCTGGGCCATTTGTCGAAAGCCGTGATGTTTGAGGAAATGGCGCGAACCATCGCCTTGCCCTCGCGCGGCGCGTCGATCTTCGGCCCCCGCGTCAGCCCGATCCTCTATTCGCTGAACGACGAACAGAAAGAACGGTTCCTCTATCCCGTTATCCGGGGTGAGAAGACCAGTTGTTTTCTTCAGACCGAACCGGAAGGTGGCGGTGATCCCGGTAGGATGCGGACCACGGCGGTGCGCGATGGGGATCATTACGTCGTCAATGGACACAAACGTTTCATCACCGGCGCCGGGGCCGCCGATTTTGGCCAGGTGGTGACGGCGACCGACCGGGAAAAAGGATCGCGCGGTGGGCTCACCGTTTTTCTCGTCGATATGGACACACCGGGCATCACGAAGTTGCGTCAGCAGGACATGATGATCGGGGACAGACCCTGGGAAATCCTGTTCGAGGATGTCAAAATCCCGGTCAGCCAGCGGGTTGGCGAGGAAGGTGACGGCATGAAGGCGGCGCAAAGCTGGCTCACCGAAGGGCGGTTGCGCCATGGTGCGCGCGGTGCCGGGGTCATCGAACGATGTCTTGAGCTGGCGGCTTCATATGCCAACCAACGCTCCACCTTCGGCGCAAAATTGGCGACACGCCAGACCGTACAGAACATGCTGGTGGATATGTACCAGAACCTGCATCAACTGCGTCTCATGGTGTACAACGCGGCATGGCGGGCGGATCAGGGACAGGACGTCCGCAAGGAATCCTATATGTGCAAATATTTCGGCGATGAAATGTCGTTCAGCGCTGCCGACCGCTGCATGCAGATCCATGGCGGTATGGGGCTTACCAAGGACCTGCCCATCGAACAGTTCTTCCGCGATCAGCGCAGCATGATTATTACCGAAGGCCCCACCGAAATCCTGAAGATGGCGCTGGCGCGGCAAGTCCTCCGGGAGTATGGCGAATAATGGCGACGTCGACGAAATCCGCGCGGCCCGAGTTGCCGCCCGCCCGCCCGACGCTGAAAATATTCGCGGCGTTTGCCCATTATATCGGTTTGCGGCTGGTTGACTGGGAGCTGGATCGCTGCGTCATGGAGCTGGATGTGGAGGACCGTGTTCTGAACGGTACCGGCGTCCTGCATGGCGGCTGCTTGTCGACCGCCATCGACACGGCGATCGCGCATGCGGCGCTGTTCTGTACGGTGCCGGAAAACTTCCGGTCCGGCGCGACCGTGACCCTGACCGTCAATTTCATCGCGCCGGTACGTCTGGGCAGCCGGGTCACCATCGAATCGAAAAAAACCGGTGGCGGCGCCACCATGTTCATGTCGGTCGCCGAAGCACGCGATGAGACCGGTCGTATCATCGGCACCGGCCAGGGGATTGGCCGCTACCGTGACGGCTGTCACTTGCCGGAAGGCCTGCCGCGCCCTGACGGTGTTCCCGAAGGCAAATCACCTCCCCGTTTTTCTTAAGCTTGAGGCTCCCCTTGTCAGACATAGAATTCAGACCCGTCGAACCGCTTCTTCAGCCTAAATCCATCGCCATCGTCGGCGCCAGCGAAACGGGAGGCGACGGCTGGTCCCGCGTTCTGTTTCACAATCTGAAGGAGGCGGGCTTTCCGGTGCCCACCTATCTGATCAACCCGCGCCGCGAAGAACTGTGGGGCGAAAAAGTCTATCCCGATTTTGCCTCCCTGCCCGAGCCCATCGATCATGCGCTGGTTATTGTTCCGGCGCGGTTCGTCAACGACATGATGCGTGAAGGCATCGCGCACGGGTTGAAGGCCGCAACGATATTTTCGGCGAGCTTTGGCGAGGGCCGCAAGCATATCGGTCAGGAGCGCGGCGAAGAGCTGAAGGCGATGATCGCCGAGTCCGGTATTTCGGTGTGCGGGCCCAACTGCATGGGGTTGTTCTGCCTGCCGCGCGATATTCAGCTTTACCCGACGACCCGGTTGCGCAATCTGCCCAAGGGACCGGTCGGCGGCATCTTTCATTCCGGCGGCACGTTGGGCTACTGGTTCGCGCAGGCGGCGGAGCGCGGCCTTGGATTTTCTTATGCCATGTCGTGCGGCAATGAATTCGGTCTCGATAGCGCCGATTATCTGAATTTTCTGGTCAACGATCCGGACACCGAAATCATCGTCGGCATGATCGAAAGCATCCGTCGGCCCAAGGCTTTCATGGAAGCCGCGCGCCGCGCCTTCGAAGCGAAAAAGCCGGTCATCCTGATGAAGCTGGGCAGCAGTGAGCTTGGCAAGGAACAGGCCAAGACCCATACGGGCGCGGTTGCGGTCGATGACGACGTCTTTAATGCCATGTGCCATCGCTATGGCATCACCCGTTGCAAATCCATCGACGAGATGGTGGATTTCGCCCTCGCGTTTCGCCAGAAGCGTTTGCCGCGCGGCAATAAGCTCGCAATCGTCACCACCAGCGGCGGCGCGGTCGGATTGACTCTCGAAGCGGTCGGCGCCGAGGGTGGCGAACTTGCCAAGCTTTCTCCCGAATCGTTCAAGAGGATGGATGAATTCGTGCCGGTCGGGGTCGACGTCCACAACCCCATGGATGCGGGCTCGACGCTGGCCTCGAACGTGCCGGACTTTTGCGAACTGTGCGAAATGTTCGCCGCCGATGACGATGTGGATATCATCGCGGTGCAGGGCCGCGTGCCGCTCGCCGACGACAAGATAAAGACACCCGAAAATTACGTGAAGCTGATGAAGTCCACCGACAAGCCGGTGTTCGCCTTCACTCGCATGGCGCATAATTGCGACGATGCCCTGCGCGAGTTCCAGGACGGCGCCGGCATGCCGTTTTTGTTCAGCATCCCGACCATGGTGCGCTCCCTGCAGGCGCTGGTGAAATACGCCGCCGCACAGCGCCGTGGCCTGGCCCTGCCGGCCGCGCCCAGCAGCAGATTGTCCAATCTGACCGACGATGCGCTTGCCGAACAGCTTGGTGAGAGGGGATTGACCCTGCCGGCGCAACGCTTCGCCGCCGATCCCGCGGCGGCGGCGGCGGCGGCGGAGGCGATCGGCTTTCCGGTGGCGTTGAAAATCGTTTCCGACGATATCAGCCACAAGACCGAAGCCGGCGGCGTTCGGCTGGGCCTGGCGGATCGCGACGCGGTTCTTCGCGAGGCGCAGGATCTACAAAAGTCGCTCGCCGGCAGTCGGCTGAAGGGGTTTCTGGTTCAGGAAATGGTCGACGGGCTGGAGATGCTGGTCGGCGTTCGCGAGGATGCGGATTTCGGACCGCTGGTCGTTGTCGGGCTCGGTGGTGTGTTCGTCGAACTGTTCCGCGATGTCTCCTTGCGGCTCGCCCCGGTCGATGAGCATGAGGTGCGTGGCATGCTGTCGGAGTTGCGCGGCGCTAAAGCGCTCGACGGATTTCGGGGCCAGGCGCCTCGTGACAGGGATGCGTTGGTCAAGGCAATCATCGGTGTATGCAATTTCTTTCTTGAAAATCGCGCGTGGCTGGCGGAGATTGAAGTCAATCCGCTAATTGTCTTGGCGGAGGGCAAAGGGGTTAGGGCGGTTGACGTGCGCCCCATTCGAAGGGATTAAGAGTCAGACTAAGTTTTAACGGCGTTTCCCGCGACGCAGTCAAAGGGTTGGTATCAACGGGGCGGGGCCGGTTGTACCGAATAACAGCACCATTTTCATAATAAGGAGACATTGCGAATGCTGAAAAAAAAGTACACCTGCGTGAAGGTCGACCAGCAAAAGGACGGGATCACCTGGGTGATTTTCAACCGGCCCGAAAAGCGTAACGCCATGAGCCCCACCTTCCATGCGGAAATGATGGAAATCATGACACTGCTGGAATCAGACAACGATACCAAGCTGGTCATTCTGACAGGTGAAGGTGTGTCCTATAGTGCAGGTCAGGATCTCAAGGAATATTTCCGCGAGACCGACGGTAAGCCCGAAGTTAAGGCCAAGGCTAGCAATGACAGCAAATGGCGCAGCGAAAAACTGTGGATGTACAACAAGCCGACCATCTCCATGGTCAACGGCTTTTGCATCGGCGGCGCTTTCACCCATTGCATCTGCGCCGATTTCTCCATCGCCGCCGATGACGCCATCTTCTGCCTGTCGGAAGTCAACTGGGGCATCCTGCCGGGCGGCATGGTTTCCAAGATGGTCACCGACATGTTCAGTCAGCGCGACGCCATGTTCTATGCCTGCACCGGCCGCACCTTCACGGGCAAGGACGCCGCCAGGATCGGTATGGTGAACTATTCCGTGCCCAAGAAGAATCTCAAGAAGGAAACCTTGAAGCTCGCCAAGGAATTGCTTGAGAAGAACCCCAACGTGTTGCGCGCGACCAAACATGCGATCAGAGCGGTTCAGAATATGTCGTGGCGCTCGGCGGCCGATTATCTCAACGCCAAGGGCGCAGAAATCAAGATCCGCGACGCGGCCCGTGGGCATGACGCCTATGCCGAGGGCATCAAGCAGTTCATCGACGAAAAGGCCTACCGGCCGGTGTTCTCACCCTATGTCGGCGCCGCCGACGGCAAGACCACCGCCAAGGGCGGCAAGGCTCGTGCTTCTGCTGCCAGAAAGCCCCAAAAAGCCGCAGCAGCAGCCAGCTCGTCCACGAAAACCATAAAGGCGCCCGCCATGGCGGCGGCCGCAAAGAAAGCCGCTGTAAAGAAGGCGCCCGCCAAGAAGGCTGCCGCCAAGAAACCCGCCGTCAAGAAGGCCCCTGCGAAGAAGCCTGCAGCCAAGAAGCCTGTCGCCAAGAAGGCGGCAGCTAAGAAGCCGGCCGCAAAGGCGGCTGCCGCTAAGAAAGCGGTGGTGAAAAAGGCCCCCGCCGCCAAGAAGGCAGCAGCAAAGAAACCCGCCGCCAAGAAGGCAGCAGCAAAGAAACCCGCCGCCAAGAAGGCAGCAGCAAAGAAGCCTGTCGCCAAGAAGGCAGCAGCCAAGAAGCCTGTCGCCAAGAAGGCGGTTGCCAAGAAACCTGCTGCCAAGAAATCGGCGGCAAAGAAGAAGTAAGCCGCGTTTCAAGATAGCGTTACGGCCAGAAACGGCGCGGGAAATCCCCGCGCCGTTTTTCTTTGGTGGCGGTACGGGCCGTGGCGAGTGCACCCGCGATCAAAAGCAACAATCTACCATCTCTGCCGGCGAGACCGCCGTTAACAGTTCCGTGTCGGTGAATTTTACAACCCCGTTGCCGGCCCCTTCCCCTTAACCATTGTCAGCGGCTTAAGACCTTGGATTAACCCCTTTGGCATGGGAATTGCATGATTTGGGTTTTAACCGGCAGCAGGCCGGTGACGGGAGAAAATGATGACAAGGATGTTTCTTACCCTGCTTTTCGTTCTGGCGCTGACGATCAAATCCGCCGTGGATTACGTTATCGGGCAGATTTATGACCATGGCGTTGCGTTACAGGACGCCCTGCTTCAAGCCGGCATCAACAGGGAATAATCTCTGCGGTCGCAGGACAGCTTGAAGCTTATGAAGCTTATGTGATTTCGCCGCCAATAAAGGAAGTTGCCGACCGGTCCTTTATGAAGTCGGTGGTCACGGTTATTCTTCCTCCCGGACCTAACGGGAGGAATTTGCAAACACATGGCGACGTCCGACAGCTTTGACTACATCATCGTCGGCGCCGGCTCCGCCGGCTGCACCCTGGCCGGGCGGCTGACCGAAGACCCCGGCGCGCGGGGG
>JAQBTY010000511.1 GCA_027624735.1 Pseudomonadota bacterium
ACTCAATAATGGACATTACCTCTCACTACCCTTCAAAGGCAGAGCGGGTTCACCGGGCGCTTACGTTGTTGTCGTGGACAGCAATGTTGATGTCCTCAAGGGATACGCCCGGCAGTTCCATGTTGATTTCATACTGTTCGCCGGTGGCGGTAGCATCTGCCTGTGGTGCAAAAAAGTCAGCGATGCGGTGTCCGACGTCATGAAAAGGCCGCAGAAGACCGGGATACCAACCGCCAGCCGTGTGTGATGTCTCTACCATGTATCTCTCCCAAATAAGATTGCGTGTGAGACACAATTTTGGTCGTCACGGCCAATCTTCAAGAGGCCAGAACATCAGGTAGAATCCGTATAGACAGGGGTTCTCTTATCTTTTGGCTTCTCGCGTCAGGCGATTTGCACAATATTCGTACCGAAAATTTCGGTGATGGTCTTGATCTTGATCAATGTCCTTCTCATCGAGACATCATCTATTTAGCTGAATAGTGACAGGTAGGAGGGGCGGTGTAGCGCCCACAAGGAGATATAGACCGATGTCAAAATTCAGTGTGCGTATGCCGACGACTCAAATCTTTAAGGACTGACATATACCCCGCAACAGAGGCAAAAAATGAGCATCAGAATTGCCGACTTAATGGCAAAAAAAGTTATCACGGCACAGCCGCATCACACGGTGGGCCATATTAGGACCTTAATGACGCGAAATCGGATTCAGGCGGTGCCGGTGGTGGACAGCGACGGCAAGCTTTTGGGTATCGTGACCGCTACCGATCTTGTCAGTGATCCAAAGGCCGAAACGCCGGTAAATAAAATCATGACGGAGCGGGTCTACAAGGTGCCGGCCTACAATAATGTCAGCGTCGCCGCCCGGGTCATGCGAAAGCATAAAATCCATCATGTCGTTATAACGCACGAGAAAGAGGTAACAGGGATTATCAGTTCGTATGACCTGCTCAAGTTAGTCGAGGACCACCATTTCGAGATCAAGGGCGCAAAGAAAACGCAAACAAGGAAGAGTGCCTAATCGGAGAACTCGACTATCGGGCTTTTCTTATCAAGACGCCGGTCCTTCGGGGCCGCCGTTTTCTTTTGCCGAATGCCACAGTTGGGGGCAAGAACGGCTCTGTTCTGTACAGCGTCGAATGTCCGAGTTGGTCGGAACTGAGACCTTTGCGTCGCCGATGTCAGGTGAGGCGGAAAATGTTCGCGGGCTCGTCCGCCCAGGATATGGGTTGGTGCAGACGGTCCGCCATGGCGAGGGCATGGGGGGCTGCCTGGTAGAGGAAGGCAAGCTGGGACTCGTCGAGGGTGAGGCCGGCGCGGCGCGCCTGCGCGGCGATGATTTCCTGGCTCGCCGCATCCAGCGTTACCGCCGGCGTGGGTGGCGAATAGGGCGCCGGGCGCTCGGGGGCGGGGCCGGGGTCGAGCACCGGATGGCGCTGATGCCACGAGGTCGCCTTCTCATAGCAATCGGCCACGCGAAGCACCGTGGTCTCGTCGAACGGACGGCCAATGATCTGCATCGCAAGCGGCAGGCCGCTTTCCGAGAAGCCGTTGCAGAGCGATAGCGCCGGCCCGCCGGTCACGTCGAACGGGGTGGCGATGCTGGGCTTTTGCCAGAACCCGATGGTGCTGTGGGAATCGAGCCGTGGCGCCGGGCCATAGGTGCCGGCGGTAACCAGTACGTCGTAATTTTCATAGATCGGTTGCATCGCGGCCACCTGAAGGCGGCGCCGTCGCTGGGCCTCCACATAGTCGGCGCCGCTGAACAGGCAGGCCGGCAGGGACCGGGCCAGGAAGTCGGTTCCGAAATCGCCCGGCCGTTCGCACAGCGCCTTGCGGTGCACCGAGAACAGCTCCGACTCGGCGATCACCACCTTGACGTCGTAATAATCCTGCATGGGCAGCAGGCGGACGTCTTCGCAGACCGCGCCGAGCCCTTCGAGCATTTCGAGCGAGGCGCCCATTGCCGCGCGCACCTCGGCGTTCGCCGGCAGGTCTTCCTCCCAGAAATGGCGCACCACGCCGATCCGCAGGCCCCGGATGTCGCCGGTCAACGCGGCGCGGTAATCCGGTATCGTAACCTTTGCGCTGGCGGGGTCCGCCGGATCGAAGCCGGCGATCGCCGCCAGCATGATGGCGCAGTCCTCCACTGTCCGGGTCATCGGTCCGCAATGGTCGAAGCTGTAGGAATTGGGAATGACGCCGTGGCGGCTGACCAGCCCGTAGGTCGCCTTGAGTCCGACGATGCCGCACAGCGCCGCCGGGTTGCGGATCGAGCCGCCGGTGTCGGAGCCCATGGCGCCGAACAGAAAACCCGCTGCCACGGCCGCGCCGGAACCGCTGCTCGAGCCGCCGGTGAAGTGCTCCCGGTTCCACGGGTTGCGCGCCGGCGGCCAGGGCAGGTCGAAGGATGGCCCGCCATGGGCGAATTCATGGGTCGACAGTTTGCCCATCAGGATGCCGCCGGCGGCGGTCAGGCGGGCGGTCACCGTGGCGTCGGTCGCCGGCACATTGTCCATGGCGGTG
>JAQBTY010000058.1 GCA_027624735.1 Pseudomonadota bacterium
AAGAATCCTTTTCAATGGGCCCAGCAAGCGTTAATTTCGCTTTCTCAATGAGTCGGGGTATACTAAAAATGTTAGGCTTTCTCTGCTTTTTCTATAACAGGGAGACTTTTGGATGTATTTATTAACTCGCCTGACAGCGGTGTCGGCCGCTGTTGCGCTTAGTTCAGGGTTTTTGACGACGGCAGGGGCCGCCGACGAGGTAGCCGATTTTTATAAAGGCAAGACGCTCAGGGTGATTGTGGCGTCAAGCGCCGGTGGCGGGTACGATGCCTACAGCCGGGTGCTTGCCAGACATATCGTTAAATTCATTCCGGGTCATCCGTCCGCGGTAGTCCAGAACATGCCCGGTGCCGGTGGGCTGCGGGCCGCGAATTTTCTGTATAACAAAGCGTCGAAAGACGGCAGCTATATCGGTCATGTGCAACGGACAGCGCCGTTCCATCAAATTCTGGGCTACCCCGGCGCTCAGTTCGATCCAACCAAATTCAACTGGCTCGGCAGTCTCAATAACGAAGTGAGCATCTGCGTTGTCCGCAAGGGCACCAAGGTCAAAACGTTCGAAGATCTGCGCAAATATCAGGCTTTGGTGGGTGGTGCCGGTCCCGCCGCCGACAGCGAAACCATCCCGACCTTTCTCAACAACATGCTGGGCACCAAATTCAAGGTTATTTCCGGCTACCCGGGCTCGACCGAGACGGCGCTCGCCATCGACCGCAAGGAAGTCGATGGCATATGTGGGTCCTATTCTTCGATCACGTCGGCTCAAAAACGCTGGTTTAAGAAGGGCAATGAATACGTCAACATTCTGGTCCAGGCTTCGACCCGCAAGCATCCTGAAATCCCGCTTGTTCCGCTGGCCTCGGATCTCGCGCGAAGCGATCTCGATCGGGCGGTGATGGAACTCAACGATGCGCGCCTCGAAATGGGCCGCCCGTTCCTCACACCTCCCGGCGTTCCCAAAGCGCGCGTGAAGGCTTTGCGCGTGGCCTTCGTGAATATGACCAAGGATGCCGAATTCGCGGCCCATATCCGCCGGCTGGGACGTGAGCTCAATCCGGTCAGCGGCGCCGATATCCAGGCGCTTATCGAACGTGTGGTCAAGGCCGATGCCACCGTGGTTGCCAAGCTCAAGGACGCCCTGATCTACCGGGGCAAGAAGGGCAAAGTCGTCATCCAGATGATCAGCCATACCGGCAAGGTCAGCGGCATCAAAAAGGAAGGCCGCACGATCATGATCATGTACAAGGGCAAGGAAGTGGCCGCCAAGGTATCGGGGTCCAAAACCAAGGTCACCCTCAACGGCAAGAAGGTCAAACGCAAAATCATCACGGCCGGTATGACCTGCACCTTCATTTATCCGAACCCCGGTTCGACGGCGCAAAACGTCGACTGCAAAAGCTGATAAAGGTAGAAAAATTTGACGGGTCCCCGCCTCGCGCGGGGGCCCGTTTTTTTATGGGTTGGCCGCTTCCGCGGCGATCAGCCCGTCCATGATGCGGCGCATCTGCAGCGGCGGGTTGTCGGCGTTGATATCCATCAGCCCGTCGATCGACCCACCGGCGAGGTTTTTTTGCTGCGCTTCGATCATCGTCACATCTTCCATGAAGGTCGCCTCGGCGCCGTCATGCAGGACCTTGGTCATGGCGGGATCATCGAGCGCGAAATTGCGCACATAGCCCCAGTGGTAATGGGTCGAGGTTTCGGTCTCCGGTGTGATCAGATGCATCGACCAGATCGATATGCCGTGCGTCCTGTCGCCCTCCGGCGCGCCGGTGCCGGCCCTGGCGCAGCCGACATCGAAAGCAAGCGTCGATGGCGCGCGCCAGGTGGTGGTTTGCCAGCGATCGACCTTGCCGTCGAACCCGCCCGCCTTGGCGAACAAGGGCGGTGCGTCGAGACCCAGAATCCAGCGCGCCACGCTCACCGTGTCTTCCGTGCGCTCAACCTTGACCGGCACGGTGGCCTCCGCCGGATCGGCCGACAGCGTGTTCTTGTGGAGGTAACTCACATGGGTGAAATCCAGCAGATTGTCCACCAGCAGCTGATAGTGACCCTGCATCGGGATATAGCCGGTGGCCGCGACCCAGGCGGGATCGTCGAGCCAGTAGTAATCGGGGATCTTGTTTTCATCGGCGCATCCGGCGTCACCCATCCAGATCCACACCATGTTATGGCGTTCGCACAACGGATAGCTGCGCACCCGGGCGCCGGGCGGAATGTGGGTCTGGCCGGGAATGTGGACACAGGCCCCGGTCGCGTCGAACCGCAGGCCGTGATAGCCGCATTCGATGGTGTTCTCAAGACAGATGCCGCGCGACAGGGGCGCGGCGCGGTGACAGCACCGGTCTTCGAGCGCCACGGAGGTTCCCGACGCGGTTCGGAACAACACCACGGGCTGGTTTAGAAATATTTTGGCGACCGGCTCGCCAGCCGGCAAATCCTTGGCCCAGATCGCCGCATACCAGGCGTTTTTCAGAAACATGCGTTGGGTTCCCGTCTCTGTTCTATTCGGAGGCATCCTACCGCAGGATGTCTGGCCCCGGAAGCGCCGCTAATGCTACTGCGTGCTGTCTCACTCTGTCTCTGATAGGCTGTGCGCGACACCTAACTGCTGGAGGGGATTCGGATGGAACGGCTGGATTATCGGAAAATCGGGGCGGAAAGCTGGCGCGCGCTGGGCGCCCTGGCGCGGACGGTGGAAGAGGGCGGTCTGCCCCACAGTCTGATCGAATTGGTCAAGCTGCGCGCGTCCCAGATCAACGGCTGCGCTAACTGCGTGAATTTGCATGCCAATACGCTGCGCAAGGAAGGGGTGTCCGAAGAACGCATCCAGAATGTCGTGGTGTGGTGGGAGGCGACCTGCTTCGACGAGCGCGAGGCGGCAGCGCTTGCCTGGACCGACGCGGTGACGCTGGTGGCGGAGACGCGGGTCCCCGATGACGTCTATGACCGGGTCGCGGCGCGGTTCACGGAAAAAGAACTGTCCGATCTCACCTTTGCCATCTGCACCATCAATTTCCACAACCGGCTCGCCGTCGCTTTCCGCCGCGTACCGGGAAGTTGACGGCAATCACCATCTCCTGCATCTGAATCCATCCACTAGTGCCCAACCCGCCGGCAGCCATGCTTCAGCACCCCGACAAACCCATCGCCTGGCGGATCCAGGGTGCGGTCTATGGGGTCGGGCTTTTCTCCAACAGCTCGCTGCATCTCTATAACGTCGTGGTGCCGATCTGGGCCTATGCGCTGACACAAGATGAATTGCTGCTCGGTATTATCTTCGGGGCCCGCCATTTTTTGCCCATGCTGTTGCTGATCCATGGCGGTGCGCTGATGGATCGGTTTGGCGCGCGGCGCATTACGCTGTACTTCGCGGTGGCGGCGATGGTCATCCCGCCGTTCTACCCGGTGCTTCCGTTCGTCAGCGCGCTTGTCATTCTTCAAATGCTGGGCGGGTTGACCGTGATGACGTGCTGGATCGGATCCCAGTCTTTGACCGGCAGCATCATGCGTGGAAAGCCGGTCTATACGGGACGCCTCACGGTCGCGACCCGCATCGGCGCCTTTGTCGGTCCGCCGTTGATCGGCATCTGTCTGGATATAGCCGGTATCAAAGCCGCGTTTCTGTTTCTCAGCCTGTGGTCGGCGCTGACGCTTCTGTTCGCGATTGCGATACCCAAAGACGAAATCAGGGAGTCCGGCAGCAGCGAAAAGACACCCCCTGTCACGTCCGGGTTGCGTGACATGGTGCCAAAGCTCGGCGATTACCTGGATGCCTTCTGGCTGATCGCCATCCCGGCCATCGGCCTGGTGGTGGTGGTGACGTTATTGCGGCATTCCGGGGTCGCCATGCAGTCCAGCTTTTACGTTGTCTATCTCAATGACCTCGGCATATCGGGCACGTTCATCGGGCTCCTGTTCTCCCTGTTAGGGGTCTGCGGCGGGATGGGCGCGCTGTTTGTCGGCAAGGTGGCGCGGCGATTTTCCGCCCGTCGCATTCTCTTTGTTTCCCTGGCTATCGGGGTTGCGATGATGACGATCACGCCCCTGATCGGCGGCAGCGGCTTTACGGTTGGCGCTGCCGGTGTTGCGTCCTTTCTTGACGCAATGGGGATAGACGCCAAATTGGGACCGATCGCGGGTGTTCTCGGGCTCTATATTCTTTTTCTGATCGCCACGGCAATACGCGGCATTGCGTCGGGCGTTTCGCAGGCGATGGAAATTTCCCTGGTCGCTCAAGGGGCCGGGGTCGCCGGTCAGGGGAAGGGCGCCGCGCTGCGGGTTACCATTGGCCGCGTCGCGGCGGTGGTCTTGCCGATAATCATGGGCGGGACCGCCAAGCTGTTTGGCCTCGCCATGTCGTTCTATATTGTCGGCGGCGCAATTCTGGCGGTGATTGCGTTTATGGCCGTGCGCTCGTCAAGCGCGCCAGCCGCAAGCACAAAACCGTGACGAGACAGGCGGGCGCTACGCGTCTAGCATTCTATCGCTTGCCACGAAACAGAGGAGGTACGAATGAGCGATTACAATTATGCCGTCTTCGACATGAAGGCCGAGGCGCCCAACTTCCAGGGCTTTCCGGCGAACCTGCATGTGGGAGAACGGGCGCCCGATTTCGCGCTTGAGGATCTGGAAAGCGGTGAGACGGTCAATATCAAGGATTTATGGGTGGACGGCCCCGTGGTTGTGGAGTTCGGTTCTTTTACCTGACCCTACTGCACGCTGGCGGGCGATGCGATGGATGCCATCGCCGGCCGCTTCGCGGACCGGGCCGTGCGTTCGGTATTTATCTACACACGGGAAGCCCATCCGGGCGAACTCTATCGTCACCACTCATCGATGGACGGCAAGCGGCAAAACGCCAGGGCGTTACGCAGTGTCGTCGGGTTAAAGCGTCAGGTGTTGCTCGATTCGCTCGACGGCGCCGCCCACCATGCCTACGGGCTTTTGCCCAACATGACCTGGATTTTCGGCCGTGGCGGGCTGATCCTTTATAAATCGGCCTGGACCGATCCGGACGATGTCGCGGATTCACTGACGCGCGCTCTCGATGGGCTGGAACGCCGGGTCAAGGGCGACAAGCGGTCGAAATAGGCGCGCCCGGGATAGTGAGGGTTAAATCCTGTCGATCGGAACGTTGATGGTGATTTCACCAGCGGCTTCAATCCGCTCGCGGACAATGCCCCTTATTTCGCGCCAGATGCTCAGGCTGTAATAGTCGCAGCTCTGATTGGCACGGGTTATTTCCGCCAGGGCAATGGCGAGGGCGCCATCCGCGCCGTTTTCCTCGACCAGAATGGTAGCGATTTCCTTGGGATCATCGGCAATCATCTGTCGGTTCATCCTTTGTGCATATGGTTACCAGCCGGTGGTCGTTGTGCGTCACCACCGATTGGGTTCAGTTATGCAAGAAACGTGCCAATCCATGTAATTCGCTGTTTTATGCTATTTTACCTGAAAAACTATCTGCCAAAAACGGCGGATTGTAAAATCCACCGACGCTCCGGCAGGACATTTGTCAGCCCCGGCGCCGATCCCGCGCGCTTATTGGGCTGGCCGGTTTCGGCGACCGACCCTATATTTCTCTGCGATGCCACTGCGGAAGGAACGCGACAATGAAAATCATCGGCGTGGAGTCGGTCGTCTACGGGGCCGAGGATGTTGAGCAGGCGACCCGGTTTCATGTGGATTGGGGGCTGGAGCTGACCGACAAAGGCGTGGCCGGATCGGACTTTAAACTGCCCGACGACACCACCGTCCATATCCGCGCCATCGACGATTCAAGCCTGCCGCCCGCGTCGGTGCCGGGCTCGACGGCGCGCGAGGTGATCTGGGGCGTTGAAGACAAGGCGACGCTCGAAGCGATCGGCGCCGAGCTGTCGTCGGATCGTGAGGTGACGGCGGATGCGGCGGGCGGGCTGCACAGCCATGACAATCTGGGTTATCGGCTGGGATTCAGGATCAGCGCCCGCAAGCCCAAACCGGTAGGGCTGCCTGACACCAACACGGTCTGGAACGCGCCGCGTGTCGATACCCGGGCAGAGCTGTTTTCCCGATCAGGCGTGCGGCAGCAGCGCATGTTCCATGTGGTCTATTGGGCGCCGGGCGATACGGAAGCGCACGCGAATTTCTATATGGAGCGGCTGGGCTTCCAGCTCACCGAATCGGTTAAGGGGATCGGCTTTTTCATGCGCTGTGGCGGGTCGCACGATCATCACAATCTGTTTCTGGAAGGCCACCCGAAAAATGTCGGCTTCCAGCATGTCGCCTACGAGGTTCAGGATTTCGATGAGATCCTGCGCTGCGGCACTCATATGGAAGAACAGGGCTGGATTTCGCAAATCGGTCCGGGGCGGCATTATTTCGGCTCGGGCCTGTTCTGGTACTTCAGAAATCCTGCCGGGGGACTGTCCGAAACCGGCATGGATTCTGATTACATCAGCGATGACTGGAAACCGCTTCGCCATGAAACCATCCCACCCGAAGCGTCGCGGCCGTGGATCGTCCGGCGCGAAGAAATCGGCAAGGCCGTGGGTGCGGGAAATTGGCCGCAACTCATGGACGGCAAGATCATCCCGGCTGCCGCGAATTAACAAGGGTCCGACAGTATGAAATTTGTCAGCTTCATGGCGGCAGGCACAACAAGCTTTGGCGCGGTTTCAGGCAATGGGATCGTCGATCTGGGTCGCCGCATGGACGGGATTGGCGATCTGCGTGAGGTGCTGAGCGCGGGCGCCATGGCCAAAGCCATGGAGCTGGCATCCAGCGCGGCAACCGACCATGCGCTCGATGGGGTGACGTTGTTGCCGACCATTCCCAATGCCGAAAAATACATCTGTATCGGGGTCAATTACGCCAACCGGGATGCGGAATATGACAATCCAACACCGGCGGCGGACTATCCCTCGGTATTCCTGCGCACGCCCGATTCTTTTGTCGGGCATAACAGTCCGCTCATCCGGCCACCCGAATCCCCGCAGCTGGATTACGAGGGGGAGATCGCCATTGTCATCGGCAAGGGCGGCCGCCGAATTTCGCTCGACGACGCGGAAAGCCATATCGCCGGACTGACCATGCTAAACGAAGGCACCATCCGCGACTGGTGCCGGCACGGGAAATTCAATGTCACCCAGGGCAAGAATTTTGCGGGATCCGGCGCGATCGGTCCCTGGCTAGTCACAGAAGATGAGTTCTCCGGCTACGACGATCTGTCCATAACAACGACGGTCAACGGCGAAATCCGGCAGCACGACAACACCGCCAACCTTTCCTACCCGTTCCGCTTTCTGATCCACTATTTGTCCAATTTCTTCGTGCTCAAACCCGGCGACGTGATCGCCACAGGCACGCCCACCGGCGCCGGCGCCCGGTTCGATCCACCCCGTTATCTTGCGCCAGGCGATGTGGTGGAGGTCGATTGCCCTTCCATCGGTGTGCTGTCCAACCCGGTGGCGGATGAAGTCGTCTCTTAATCTTTCTCCCGGTTCTTCAGAACGGCGACTACTTCATCGACGGTCATCACGTCGCCGAATTGCTGGATCATGTTTTCCAGGGCCGAGCGGTGTTCTTCATCGGATAGCGCCGCGCAGCAATCTTCGACCATGACCACCTGGTGATCCAGCATCATGGCGTCGCGCCCGGTGCTCTCGCAGCAGATATTGGTCTTGGTGCCGGCGATCAGCACGTTTCGGATATCGTGGCTGGCCAGCACCCGCTGCAGGGTGGATGATCCCGGCGTCAGGGCGGAATAGCGGTTCTTGCGGATATGCAGATCGCCATCGTGCCGATCCATCGCGTGCCAGAGCTGCTCGCCGTGGCCGCCTGCCGACATATAATTTCCCCGGTTCTTGCGAACGTCCTCGGAGACAAAATTGTTGAGGAACATCTCCCAGTCGCTGCGCCCGTTGGCGAAAATGGTGGCGCTGGTGATCCAGATGACCAGCCCGCCCAACTGCCGCACTTCTGTGCACAGACGGTTGATATTGTCGCAGATACCGCGCGATGTGGGCACTTCGCCGGGCGCGCCGGGTTCGCAGAACATGTTCTGCATGTCGATGACGACCAGCGCCGTCCTGGCCGGGTTAAGGGCATCGAACAGATGATGCCGGCCGCGCCGGGCCATCACCCTGTCGATAATCTCCTGTCGCACCGTTACATTATGCATGGGGAAATCCGCATAGTTTTTCTGAAGCCGCCGACCTATAGTTTAGAGGATTAGCCGCGACCGCAGAAGGAAACATCGCCATGCCCGATACCGTGACTCCCGCCGGACCGCAAACGCCCAATTTCGATGACAGCGCCCTTGGGGCCAAGAGCACGCGCTATGTGAACGTCGATGCCCTGCCGTGGATCGACACGGTCTATGACGGCATAGAAATGAAAATCCTGTTCAAGGACGAATCACGGGGCCTGATGACCGCCTTGTTCCGCTGGCAGCCCGGGTCCGAGCTGCCCATGCATGAACACACCGATATCGAACAATCCTTCGTGCTGGAAGGCAGCCTGTGCGATGACGAGGGGGTTTGCGCAAAAGGCCAGTTCGCGTGGCGGCCGGCCGGCAGCACCCATAAAGCCTGGTCGCCGGACGGGTGCCTGATTTACGCAACCTTCCAGACGCCTAACAAATTTCTTGAAGGGCCCGAGGCGTCATAGGATGACGTCATCGCACAAACCACGCTTTCGCGCCGATATTGTCGGCAGTTTCCTTCGCCCGGATCGTCTCAAACAGGCGCGCGAACAGGCGGGGCTTGAGCTTGCCTCCACGGCGGACAAACCCGGCGACGGTGCGATAACGGCGGACCAGCTGAAACAGGTTGAAGACGATTGCATCCGCGACCTGGTCGCCTTCGAGGAAGAAATCGGTCTCAAGGCGGTGACCGACGGTGAATTCCGGCGCGGTTCCTGGGCCTACGATTTCATCGGCCGGGTCGAAGGGATCGAGTTGCGCCGGCAGGATGGGTCCTACGATGCCTCGTTCAGCTCTACCGGGTTCAAACCGCCTATTGCCCATGCTGTTTCAAAAGTGGGGCGGCGTCCCGGCGGCATGATGCTGGAGGAATATAAATTCACCAGCAGCCTGACCGACCTGCCGGTCAAGACCACCATGCCCTCACCGACCCTCATGTATGTGCGCGGCGGCCGCGCGGCGGTGGACCGGACTGTCTATCCCGATATCGAGGAGTTTTTCGAAGACCTGACGGGCATCTATCGCGATGAAATTGCCGATCTATCCGCGGCGGGGTCCACCTATGTCCAGATCGACAATACCGATGCCGCGCTTCTGTGCGATCCGAAATTCCAGCAGGCGTCCCGCGACAAGGGGTTCTATCCAAAGGAGCAGATCCGCCTGCAGGGCAAGCTGATCAGCATGGCGACACGGGGCCGGCCCGACAACATGACGGTGAGCATGCATCTGTGCCGGGGCAATTCCGCCGGCGCCTGGCTTGCCGAAGGAGGGTATGATTTCGTCGCGGAATCCCTGTTTAACGACTTTGACGTCGACGCCTATTTCCTCGAATACGATACCGAACGGGCCGGCTCCTTCGCGCCGCTTCGCCATGCCAAGCTGGACAGCTTCATCGTGTTGGGGCTGGTGACCACCAAGACACCGGAAAATGATTCGAAGGACATGCTCAAGCGCCGGATAGAGGAGGCTACGCGCTATGTGCCGCTCGCGAATCTGGCGCTCAGCCCGCAATGCGGCTTTGCCAGCGTGGCGAAGGGCAATCCCATTTCCTTTGACGACCAGCGCCGTAAGCTGGAGCTGATCCTCGAGGTCGCGGACGAGGTGTGGGGCGGCGTCTAGAAGCGGGATGATTTTAAGTGTAATCACTTGGCAAAGGCCTCCTGGTCCCCCTGTCGTCATCCTCGGACTTGTTCCGAGGATCTCTCTCCTGAGGAGACTCACCCTGCTCAAGATCCTCGGAACAAGTCCGAGGATGACGACAAGGGGGTAAGAAGGCCTGTGGAGTGGGGCCTGCGGCGTGAAGCGGCGCATGGCCGGGTCGACCTGAAATCATCATACTCTGGCACGCCCTTGTTTGCCTTTGCCCTTCGGCCCCATGAGACAACGCGGGATTAATGTTTTCGCGGTATCGTGCCCGTTCCGCGCGGCGCAAACACCGGTTTAGCCATGAAAATCAAGGACATACTTCAGAATAAGGGCAGCGACGTGGTTTCCATGTCGCGAACGACCAATGTGTCGACAGCCGCCCTGGTTTTGTCACAGCAAACGATCGGCGCCGCCGTTGTGGTCGATACCGATGGCACGCTCATCGGGCTGCTGTCCGAGCGCGATATTTCGCGTGGTTTGGGTATGCATGGCGATAAAGTTGCCGGTATGTGTATCGGCGATTTGATGACAGACGATGTGATCACTTGTGATCTTGACTGGAATGCGTCGGCGGCGCTGGAAGTCATGCTGGCCCACAATTTTCGCCATTTGCCCGTTCTCGACAATAAAGGGGAAATATTCGGCATCGTCAGCATGCGCGATATGGCGGCGATGGGCGTCAGCGACATCGGCTGGGCGATCCGCCAGGTGTCATAATACAGCGCCACAACTTGCTTCTTCGCATGCTATGGCGATCCAATGAGGCCGCCCTTTTTGTTTGGCGGCGATCCTCAACCCACCCCTGTGCGACGGGCGCGCTGTGTGTCTATAATCCTGATCGCCAAGAATACAAGAATACGGGGAAGCGCCATGGAACTCGTTCTCAACGATGAACAAAGACTGCTGAAGGAAAGCGCCGAAAAGCTGGTGGCCCAGTATGGCGGCCCGGACGCCCACCGCGCCTTGCGCGAAACCGAACACGGCTTTGACCGCGCCCGGCAAAAAGCGGTGGCGGATGCCGGCTGGATTTCGATCATGGTGCCCGAACGCGACGGCGGGCTCGGCCTCGGCCTTTATGAGCTAGCGCTGGTGCTGGAACAGGCCGGCCGCGGGCTGATGACCGAACCCATCGCCGCCGCCGCGATCTCCGCCTATGCGATCGGCGCCGGCCGCGCCGCGACCGGCACGGCGGAGACGCTGGCGGGGCTGGTCACCGGCGAGAAGATCATCATCCCGGCGCTGCAGGACCCCGCCGCGCCAGAGGGTGACCGCGAGAAAATCACCGCCATGCACTACCATTACGGCTATGAGCTGACGGGGGTACGCACCACCGTGCCGCTGGCCGCCGCGGCCGATGCCTATCTGGTCGATGCCAGCACGTCCGAGGGCTCGATCGTCATCTTCGTGCCGGGCGATCTGTTTGGCGTCGGTGCATCCGCCACCAGAACCGTCGATGGCCTTAGTCACGGGACGCTCACGCTGTCGGAAGCCACCATCATGGCCGATGACCGGCTGGTCGCCGGCGTCAAACAGGGCGAGACCCTGACGGCGGACCTCTATGACAGGTTGCTGATCGCCGCTTCCGCCGAAATGCTGGGTGTGATGGAGGCGGCGCTGGATCTGGCGATCTCCTATATGAAAACCCGCGAACAGTTCGGCCGCCCCATCGGCAGTTTCCAGGCCCTGCAGCACCGGGCGGTCAACGATCATACGGAAATCGAGCTCACGCGGTCGCTTCTCTATCAGGTTTGCGGTGCGTACGATGCCGGGCATAGCAATCGCTCGCTGGCGGCGGCGGTGAACGCCCGGGCGTCGGACGCGGTGTTAGGGGTCACGAAATCGGTGATCCAGATGCATGGCGCCATTGGTTTCACCGATGAATATGACGCCGGGCTCTATCTGCGGCGCGCCATGACGCTGGCGGCCCAGTACGGCAACGCCTCGTTCCAGCGCAAGCGCTACGCCGCCTTGGCTGAGGCTGAAGCCGCGGCAGCCGAAGAGCCGGCGACCCGACGCAAGCGCCCCAAGCGCAAAAAATCCATTTTCGCCGACCAGAAGGGTTTTTAGATGTTGGATCGGCAGCGATACCGGATTGTTATTGTGTAAGGCGCGGCATCTGGACACTCTCGATTTTATTCACAATCGTCGCGCCTTATTTTTCCCAAAACACTTCAAAATACTATTGTCATCCCGGCTCGCGCTTCGCCTGGCCGGGATGACAAATTAGATTAAGTGCATAGGGTGATGCGAATCCGCCAACGTCACTTGTTATAAGATGATGGAGGCGGCACACGCACAAGGAACGGAAACCCATGCTGACACATGAAAGGAATAAGCTGGTTACCGAGACCGGGCCAGGAACCGCGATGGGCAACCTGTTCCGCCGTTACTGGATACCGTTCCTGTTGTCTGACGAGGTTGGCGAGCCGGAATGCGCACCGGTCCGCGTCAAACTGTTATCTGAACGTCTGCTCGCCTTTCGCGACAGTAACGGCAAGCTGGGCCTAATCGACGAATTCTGCGCGCACCGCGGCGTCTCGTTGTGGTTCGGCCGTAACGAAGAGGGTGGCATTCGCTGTCCCTATCATGGCTGGAAATACGATTTTTCCGGCCAATGCACGGAGATCCCGTCCGAGCCAGAGGCGAGCGGTTACTGCAAGAATATTGCACTGAAATCATATCCGTGTCTGGAGCGTGGCGGAATTATCTGGACCTATATGGGTCCACCGGAAGACCAACCGCCCCCACCCGCATTCGAGTGGACCAGCGTGCCCGAGCGCCATCGTTTTCATTCAAAGCGTTTGGAGGAATGCAATTACCTGCAGGCATTGGAAGGCGGTATCGACTCAAGTCATGTGGGGTTACTGCATAGCGGTGAACTTCGGAGCGATCCCCTGCATCATGGATCGAAGGGTTCTGACTATCATCTCGCCGACCGGGAACCGAAATTCGAGGTCAGGGAATCTCCGGGCGGCCTGAACATTGGCGTTCGTCGCAACGCGGAGGACGAGAAATATTACTGGCGGGTCACACCGTGGATCATGCCGTGGTATACCATCGTTCCCCCCTATGGCGACAACCCCTTGCACGGTCATGCCTGGGTTCCGATCGACGACGAGAATTGTTTTGCCTGGACGTTCTCGTATCATCCAACCCGACCGCTGAACGAATTGGAGCTCGGGGTAATGCGGGCGGGCGGCAGCCTTCACGTTAAACTAATTCCCGGGACGTTCCGACCGATGGCCAACAAGGACAACGACTATATGATCGACCGCGGCGCTCAGAAAGCCGGGAGCGCCTATAGCGGTGTCAAGGGAATCTCCATGCAGGACGCCTCCCTGCAGGAAAGCATGGGGCGCATTTCGGACCGCAGCCGGGAGAATCTGGTGATGACCGACAAGGCTATCGTCATGGCGCGGGGCCGGTTACGCAAAGCGGCGCTCGATTTGGAGAAGGGCAAGCGGCCGGCCGGCCTCGATGCGGAATCGCAGGAGGTTCGTTCGGCGTCGTACGTGCTGCCCCGAGACGTGGCATTCGATCAGGCTCCGGGCGAACCAATGAAGGTCAAGAAGGGCGTCGCCCATACCTCGATCTGAGCCGATAGGGCTCAAATGGATAGAATCTAACAGAGGGAGTTGAAATTGACCGACGAACTGGATTTCAGAGCTGCCGGCGCCCGCCGCCTCAAAGACAAGATCTGCATCGTCACCGGCGCGGGCCAGGGTATCGGGCGGGCGACCGCGCGGCGGCTGGGCCAGGAAGGCGGGAAAATTGTCGTTGCCGACCGCGTCGATGAAGGAGCCACTCAGACCATAACCGAACTGCGCGAGCACGGGGTCGAGGCGATCAAGGTGCTTGTCGATCTGAGCACATTTTCCGGTGCCGAGGACCTCATGACGCAAACGATAGCGGCGTTCGGCCGCATCGACGTTCTGGTCAACAACGTCGGCGGTACGATTTGGATGAAGCCCTTCCACCTCTACTCTGAAGACGAAGTGAAACTGGAGCTCGAGCGCTCTTTGTTGCCGACGCTTTGGTGTTGCAGGGCAGTGCTACCGATCATGATGGAACAGAACGCGGGCTCAATCGTCAATCTGGGCTCGCAGTCGGTTCGTGGCCTCTATCGTGCTCCCTACGCTTCCAGTAAAGGAGGCATCCTGGCGCTCGGCAAGGTGCTTGCCATGGAATATGGGCGCTACGGCATTCGGGTCAACACGGTTTCGCCAGGGGGGACGGATATTCCGGATCGTGTAACGCCGCGGCTGCTCATTCGGCCCGGTGTCCTGGCGGAAGACCTCGCCCAACAGGAGAGCGACGATTTCCGGCGGGAAATGGTTGAGGACAGCCGGAATCAGCAATCCTTGCGCCGGCGCGGCGTGCCCGAGGAACAAGCCGCCGCCGTCGCCTTTCTGGCCTCCGATGACGCGAGCTTCATCACGGGGGACGTGATCAATTGCAGTGGCGGGCAATCTTAGGCGCGGCGCGGGACGATAGCGGATCGGGTTTTCCGCCATGCCGACAGACGATCTGATATGCACAGATGGTCTGGCACAGCGACCCTTGGCATAATTAATGTCTGCCCCCGGATTGCGCGCGGAACGGGGGCTTGCATAGGAGAGGCTGGCCTCGATCATAGGAGACCATTCGCTTGGGCAGCACTGAATCTCTTCTTAACTCAGATATAACTTTTACTAGAATATTCTTTCAACCCTCCTTGGACCATTAGCGGCTAACCGCTGCTGCATATTGGGTTGCGGGCGAGCGATGATGCGAACATCAAATTCTTTCCTATGGTGTGCTGATGAGAACCGGCAGACGGTCTAGCCACTCAATCAACTTGACTACGCACCGGCATCCCCCCGCGCTTCGCGGAATTGCGGCCGGTTGTACTATACGTAATTCACAACAAAGATATTTGCGATTCCTTGCGATTGTTACGTTTTTCATTGCGCTTTCTGCCAGCGCCGGAATCATCGAAGGCGGACGCGGCATGTTGTTTGGAGCGGATCACGCGTTTGCAGTTACTGCCAAGTCGGGTTGGGTTCTCGACAACCAGAGCGGAGCAAACCGCGGACTTCATATGATTTTCTACCCGAAGGGAGAAACATGGTCCAAAAGTCCAGTGTTTATTTATGGGCGCGCAACACCGACTTCTGAGGCGGCGAACGTCAAAACCAAAGTTGCTCGCACAGTGAATGAATTTCACATAAACGGAAGTCCGAATCGTGCCTATCCGGTTGATGCAGACACCCACTACATCTAGTATCTGTCCACAATGCTTACAATGGACATCCACCAGCGCAACGACCTGACTTTCCCCCAATCTCTCCGCGAATTTCAGCAGCAGTTTCCTGATGACTCGACGTGCGCTACCTATCTCAAGCGGGTCCGCTGGCCTGACGGTTTTATCTGCCCGTATTGCGGCGTGATCGCCGAACCCTACCGTATTGTCACCCGACCGGGGGTTCTGGAATGCCGTACGTGCCGCCGACAAACCGGCCTCCTTGTTGGCACCGTCATGGAGCGCAGCCATACGCCGCTCAACGTCTGGTTCTGGGCCGCCTACCTCGTCGCCAGCCAGACGCAGGGCATGTCAGCGGTGCAGTTTCAACGGCAACTTGGGCTAACTCGATACGAAACCGCTTACGGCATCTTACACAAGTTGCGCGCTGGCATGGTGCGACCAGATAGGGATCGGATCGGCGGTCGCCCGAAAGAGCACGTCGAGGTTGATGAGACGTGGGTTGGCGGGAGGACACGCGGCGAAGGCCGCGGCATCCATCACAAAACGCTAGTCGCTGCTGCTGTCGAAGTCCGCCACCGGAAACCTGGCACTGCGCAGGACAAGCGGAAGGATGGCCGCTATGCCGGTCGAGTGCGGCTGGCCATCGCAGCCGACCGCAGCGCTGACTCGTTGTGTGGCTTTGTCGAGAGTGCCGTCATGCCGGGCTCGCTGATTGTCACCGACGATTGGAGCGGCTATGCCAGCTTACGCAAGCGAGGCTACGATCACCATGCGATAGCCGAATGCGGCGACCCCGAAGTCGCCGAACAGTTCATGCCTATGATCCACCTCGTCTTTTCTAATTTGAAGACTTGGCTCAACGGCATCCATCACGGCGTGAGCGCAAAGCATCTACAAGCCTACCTCAATGAATTCACATTCCGCTTCAATAGGCGGTTTTACCCGTTCAACACATTCCGATCACTGCTCGGCATTGCAGGCGGGGTTGATGCACCGACCTACGCCGAGCTTTATTCAGGCGATTGGAAGCACCCTACATGTAGTGGGTGTCTGCGTTAACCGGATAGGCACGGAGTGAATTATACCCAATCCATCATTTTACAAATGACCGAGTGTCCAGACATCGCCGATTT
>JAQBTY010000512.1 GCA_027624735.1 Pseudomonadota bacterium
TCACCAACCATTAAACGCCGCACCGTGAATAATTCGGGCTAGTAGCTGCCACCGCTTTCGCCGTGTTGATGGCGACGACCGGCCCGGCGACGGCGGATTTCGCCGCTGCGGCCAAGGCCTATGACGGAGGCGATTACACCACCGCCTATCGCGAGTGGCGCACACTCGCCGAAGCCGGCGATACGGAGGCCCAAATAGCCCTCGCCGGCCTGTATCGGGACGGCATAGGCCGCACCATCGATCTTGCCCGCGCTGCCCAATGGTATAAACGGGCCGCCCAGGCCGGCAACGCCGTCGCCCAGATGAATTTGGCTGAGATGTACGAGCACGGCCTGGGTGTAAAGCGCGATGCCGTGGCGGCGTTCGTCTGGTATCACCGCGCCGCCGCGCAAGGCCGCGACTGGGCGGCGGATCAGCGCGATCAACTGGAAAAACGCATGAATGCGGTGGCGCTGGCGGCGGCTCGAGAGCAGCTTTCCAAATCCCCATGAATTAGATGGGTCGCGGCGTTGCCCGGCCTTGATCAACGTCCGTTACCAATGACATGATGGGTATTCTCATACGAGAAGGATTGCCGCCATGGCTGAACAGGTGGACAAATCGAAGAAAATACCGGGAACGACGGTGTTCGACTGGCGTGAATCGCGGAAGGGCTATCGCCTCAACAAATTCGCCATGTCCTTCACCAGGCCGGAAAACCGCGCCGCGTTCACCGCCGACGAGGAGGCCTACATGGAACGATATTGCCTCGGCGAGGCGGAAAGGCAGTTCCTCCGCACCCGTGATTTTCGCGGCCTTATCGAGGAATGCGGCGGCAATATCTATATGATCATGAAGATCGGCAACTGCACCGGTCATGGGCTCTACCATATGGGCGCCCAGCTACGGGGTGAGACATTCGAGGCGTTCATGGCGACCCGCAACGCCCGGGGTGCGAGATGAGGGGAGCGCGGTAAATTGGCCAGAATTATTGGCGGAATCGGGACCTCCCACGTCCCCTCGATCGGCAAGGCCTATGATATGGGCCAACAGGACGAACCTGACTGGAAGCCGCTGTTCGATGCCTATAAGCCGGTGCGGAAATGGCTCGCCGATATCAAGCCCGATGTCGCCATCGTGGTCTACAACGACCACGGCGGCAGCCTGTTCTTCGACAGATACCCGACCTTTGCCGTTGGGGCGGCGGACAGCTACGGTATCGGGGATGAAGGATGGGGCCGGCGGCCGCTGCCGGACATACGGGGCGATGCGGATTTTTCGTGGCGCCTCTGCGAAGAGCTGATCTACAACGAATTCGATATCACGGTCTGCCAGGAGCTGGAGGTCGAGCACGGTTTCCTGGTCCCGATGCACATGTGTTTCCCCCATGACCCCGATTGGCCGGTGACCGCCGTACCGGTGGCGGTGAATGTCATCCAGCATCCGCTGCCCACCGCGTTGCGCTGTTACAAGCTGGGACGGGCCATCCGCCAGGCGGTTGAAGCCTGCGAGCGGGATTTGCGGGTCGTGATCCTTGGTACCGGCGGCCTGTCGCATCAGCTCAATGGCGCCCGCTTCGGCCATATCAATCCGGAATGGGATCAGGATTTTCTCGACAAGATCGAAACCGACCCGATGATCCTGACGAAATTGATCCATCAGGAAATCATGGAGCAGGCCGGCGCCGAAGCCGTCGAGGTGATCATGTGGCTGACCATGCGCGGCGCACTGTCGGACAATGCGAAACAAATCCACCGAAACTATTACGCCCCCATGGCCACCGGCATGGGTCTGATCGCCTTCGAAGACGCGGGGTAGCGCGGGTTTTGCCTGCCTCTTATGGCGTTGTGTGGCCAAAACCACTTCACTTTTCCGTGAATTACGCCATATCATGGACAATGGGCCGAATACGGCCCCGCCTAAACGACGCGTTTGTACTCATTTGTAGCGTGAGGGGCTGGGCGTAGCACCAAGTGTCTCTGAGTTGAACCGGCGCACCGCCGTGCCCCTCTCTATCAGGAGGACAGCACCATGCTCGTTGAAACTATTCTGGCAACCAAGGGCTCGGAGGTCGCGACCGCCGAACCCGTTGAAACCGTCTCGCAGGCCGTCACCCGGATGGAGGGAAACGGTATCGGCGCGCTGGTTATTGTCGATAAAGCCGGGGCGCCGGTCGGGATCCTGTCCGAACGCGATATCGCCCGCGGCGTCAGCCGCTACGGCGCCGGCCTGCCCGACACGCCCATCGCATCGCTCATGACCCGCAACCTGGTGACCTGCCGGCCGGAAGATTCCGCCGCCGACATCATGCCCATCATGACCGACCGGCGTATCCGCCACGTGCCTGTGCTGCGCGAAGGCCGGCTCGCCGGCATCGTCAGTATCGGTGACGTCGTCAAAGTCAGGCTGGGTGAGATCGAACAGGAAGCAGACCAACTGCGCGCCTATATTACCGGAACGTAAGGGGCCGTGGACCGCTAGGCGGGGTGCGCTGGTTTGAGTTAACATTGTAGCGGACAATGTCCTTGATCATTGCACCT
>JAQBTY010000059.1 GCA_027624735.1 Pseudomonadota bacterium
ATTGTTGAAAAAGCCGGGTTTCGTCTGTTTCCCAATGCCGAGCGGCACCTGAAATCGGCGGACCACATGGCGCGGCTGTTCCATCGCCACCCCGACGCCATCACCCGCACACTCCGCATCGTCGAGGATTGCCGCTTCAGTCTTGATGAGCTGGTCTATGAATACCCCGATGACGAAGCGCCGCCGGGGGTAACGCCGCAGGAAGAACTGACCCGGCTCACCTGGGCAGGCGCACGCGAGCGGTACTCGGGCCATCTGCCCGAACCGGTACAGGCTCAGATCAACCATGAACTCGCCCTGATCGACCAGCTCAACTACGCCAATTATTTTCTCACCGTCTATGACATCGTCCGCTTCGCGAAGAGCCGGGGCATTTTGTGCCAGGGACGTGGATCGGCCGCCAACTCGGCGGTGTGCTATTGCCTCGCCATTACCGCGATCGATCCGGTGCGCATGGATTTGCTGTTCGAACGCTTCATCAGCACCGAACGCGGCGAGCCACCCGATATCGATGTGGATTTCGAACATGAGCGGCGCGAAGAAATCATCCAGTATATTTATAAGAAATATGGACGTGAGCGGGCCGGTCTTGCGGCTACCGTCATCCACTATCGCGGCCGCAGCGCCATGCGTGAGGTGGCAAAAGCCATGGGGCTGACACGCGATGTCGAGGATGCACTGGCCACCATGTCCAAGATGCGCCGTCCCTCCGCCATGGCGGATGAGCATGTCCGCGAGGCGGGCCTCGACCCCGATGAACCCCGCCTCGCCCACTGCCTGCGGATCGCCCGCGACATCACCGGCTTCCCCCGCCACCTGTCGCAACATGTCGGTGGCTTTGTGATCACCCGTGGACGGCTGGACGAGCTGGTGCCGATCGCCAATGCCGCGATGGATGACCGCACCACCATCGAATGGGATAAAAATGACCTCGATGCGCTGGGCATTCTCAAGATCGATGTGCTGGGGCTCGGCATGCTGACCTGCATCCGCAAGGCGTTTTCCCTGCTCAAGCAGCATTACGGCCGCGCGCTTAATCTCGCCACCGTGCCGGCCGAGGATCCGGCCGTATACGACATGCTATGCAAAGCCGATTCCATTGGCGTGTTCCAGGTCGAAAGCCGCGCTCAGATGAGCATGTTGCCGCGGCTCAAACCACGCAAATTCTACGATCTGGTGATCGAGGTGGCGCTCGTCCGGCCGGGTCCGATCCAGGGCGACATGGTGCATCCGTACCTGCGCCGGCGAAACGGAGAGGAGAGCGTCGACTATCCAAAAGCCGAGCTTCGCGCGGTTCTGGAGAAAACAAACGGTGTGCCGCTGTTCCAGGAACAGGCGATGAAGATCTCAATCGTCGCCGCCGGGTTCACCCCGTCTGAAGCCGACCAGCTGCGCCGCGCCATGGCAACCTTTCGCCGCCTCGGCACCATTCACAAATACCGCGACAAGATGGTCGAAGGCATGGTCGCCCGCGACTACGATCGCGACTTCGCCGAACGATGCTTCAAACAGATAGAAGGGTTCGGCGATTACGGATTCCCGGAAAGCCACGCGGCAAGCTTTGCGCTGCTGGTCTATGTCTCCGCCTGGCTGAAATGCCATTACCCCGAGATATTCACCTGTGCACTCCTTAATAGTCAGCCAATGGGATTTTACGCCCCGGCGCAGCTGGTGCGGGATGCGCGCGACCATGGGATAGAGGTTCGCCCTGTCGATGTGAATTTCAGCGACTGGAACTGCACGCTGGAACCAACCGATACCGACAGCCCGGCGCTGCGGCTCGGGCTGAAACAGATCAAGGGGTTTGGCGAAACGCCCGCGAACCGCCTGATCACCGCCCGTCACACCGGAAATGGGCGGCCGTTTTCCCACATCGATGATCTGTGGCGACGCAGCGGACTTATGCCGAGCCTGATCGAACGGCTGGCCAAGGCGGATGCGTTTGGATCGATGGGATTTTCACGCCGCCGGGCCCTGTGGGACGCGCGGCGCCTCAACCCCAACCAGCTTCCCTTGTTCAGGGAGACCGGCGAGGGAATCGTCGAGCCTGAAATCATCCTGCCCACCATGGCGCCCGGCGAAGAGGTCAGTCACGATTACGCCTCGATCCGGTTATCGCTCAAACATCACCCGCTTGAGCTGCTGCGCAAAGAGTTGGAACACGAAAAAGTGATCTCCGCCGCACAGCTGGCAGAAATAGAAAACGGCAAACAGGTCACCATCGCCGGACTGGTCATCGCCCGCCAGCGGCCGGGCACGGCAAGCGGCGTGATTTTCGCGACACTGGAAGACGAAACCGGCATCGCCAACATCATCGTCTGGCCAAAACTATTCGAACGATACCGGCGTGAAACGCTGGAATCGAAGCTTCTCTGTGTTACCGGAGAGTTGCAGCGCGAGGGTATCGTCACCCATGTCATTGCCAGGCGGTTACAGGACCTGACCCACCGCCTGATTGCCCTGTCAGAGGCCAGCAACCCGATGTCAGCGCGCGCCTACACCGAGGAAACTGCCAGGAAACTGCCGGGTTCCGTCAAACCGGGCATGTTTCCATCACGTGATTTCCATTAGTGAAGAAAGAAATCATATCCAGTTAAGTAACGTTAGCACCTCTTTAACCATATTGCGTTCACACTTGGAATCAATCGGAACGTGATCCCATGACTAATTTGGAGAGTTGCAATGTCGGTTCTTGCTGAAGAAGTATTTAGTCTTTTTTCAGAACTCTACGACCAAGAACGGCGGGAGGATATAACCCTCACCGACTACCTCATGAGTTGCCGTGACAACCCCATGATGTTTTCCTCCGCGGCCGAGCGCATGATAGCAGCGATCGGTGAGCCACAGCTCGTCGACACCAGCACCGATTCAAGACTGGGGCGGATTTATCTCAATCGCACGATCAAGGTTTATCCGGCGTTCAAGAATTTCTACGGCATGGAAGATACGATCGAACGTATCGTCGGCTATTTCAAGTACGCCGCCCAGGGTCTCGAAGAAAGAAAACAGATTCTTTATCTGCTGGGCCCGGTCGGCGGCGGCAAATCGTCCCTAGCCGAACGCCTGAAGCAGTTGATGGAAAAGCAGCCAATCTATGTGCTCAAGGCTGGCGATCAAATAAGCCCCATATTCGAATCGCCGTTGGGACTATTCGATCCCGAACAAATGGGCGACCTGCTGGAGACCAAATACGGCATCGCCAAACGCCGGCTGCCCGGTCTCATCTCTCCATGGGCAACCAAGCGCCTCGACGAATTCGATGGCGATATCTCGAAATTCTCCGTTGTCCGCCTGCAGCCGTCGAAGCTGCGCCAGATAGGCATCGCCAAAACCGAACCCGGCGACGAAAACAATCAGGACATTTCCGCGCTGGTCGGCAAAGTCGATATCCGCAAGCTGGAACATTTCAGCCAGGACGACCCCGACGCCTACAGCTATTCGGGCGGGTTGAACCATACGACCCAGGGAATGCTCGAATTCGTCGAGATGTTCAAGGCGCCGATCAAAGTCCTGCATCCGCTGTTGACGGCGACCCAGGAACGCAACTACCTGGGCACCGAAAGCCTTGGTGCATTTCCCTTTCATGGCATCGTGCTGGCCCATTCGAACGAATCCGAATGGACCCAGTTCAAACAGAACAAGAACAACGAAGCCTTCCTCGATCGCATTTGCGTTGTGAAGGTACCGTATTGCCTGCAAGTCACGGAAGAGGCGAAAATTTACAAGAAGCTTCTCTCCGAAAGCGAGCTTAATAACGCCCAGTGCGCGCCGGAAGTCCTCGAAATTCTGAGCCGTTTCAGCGTCCTGTCCCGCCTGCACGAGCATGAAAACTCGTCGGTCTTTTCAAAAATGCGGATCTATGACGGCGAGAGCCTGAAAGATACCGACCCCAAGGCGAAATCGATTCAGGAATATCGTGAAACCGCCGGCGTCAACGAAGGCATGAACGGGATCAGTACACGGTTCGCCTTCAAGGTCCTGTCCGCAACCTTCAATCATGACACCGAGGAAGTGGCCGCCGATCCCGTGCATCTGATTTACGTGCTCGAACAGTCGGTGAAACGCGAACAATTCGCCGACGAGACGGAAAACCGTTACCTCGACTTCATCAAGTCGGAACTGGTGCCGCGCTATGCCGAGTTCATCGGTCATGAAATCCAGAAAACCTATCTCGAATCCTATAGCGAGTACGGCCAGAACCTCTTCGACCGCTACATCTCCTATGCCGACGCCTGGATCGAAGAGCAGGATTACAAGGATCCCGATACAGGCCAGGTATTCAATCGGGAAATCCTCGATGCTGAATTGTCAAAAATCGAAAAGCCGGCGGGTATCGCCAATCCCAAGGATTTCCGCAACGAAGTGGTCAAATTCTCGCTGCGGACACGCGCCAACAACAATGGCAACAACCCCTCCTGGACCAGCTACAACAAGATTCGGGAAGTCATTGAAAAGCGCATGTTCAGCCAGGTCGAAGAACTTTTGCCGGTTATCAGTTTCGGCAGCAAGAAAGACAAGAAGACCGACAAACAGCATACCGAGTTCGTCGAGCGCATGTGCGACCGCGGTTATACCGAACGTCAGGTCCGGCGTCTTGTCGAATGGTATATGCGGGTAAACAAGGCGGGCTGATAGCTGCGAGTGAATGCGTTACCAGATTGGCAATTAAGGGACGGGTATGCCCAACCTCATTGACCGGCGACTCAATCCCAAGGATAAAAATCTTGGAAATCGCCAGCGATTTTTAAAACGCGCCCGCGCACAGATAAAAAAAGTCGTCGATAATTCGATCGATAAATCGAAGGTCTCCGACGCCGGTGTCGATGGTGAAATCAGCATCCCCTCGAAAGGCATTGGCGAGCCCCGATTCCGCCACGCCGGAAGCGGCGGCAACCGCCAGCGGGTGCTGCCCGGCAATAAGGAATTCGTTACCGGGGACCAGATCGCAAAACCACGCGGCGGCAGCGGCAGCGGTGGCAGCGGCAAGGAAGCGTCCGAAAGTGGCGAGGGTGAAGACGAATTCGTCTTTACGCTGACGCGCGAAGAGTTCCTGGAGTTCTTTTTCGAAGATCTGGAACTACCCGATCTGATCAAAACCTCACTGAAGGAAACGCACGCCGTCAAACCCCATAGAGCGGGCTTCGCCACCAGCGGCGCCGCCAACAACGTCAATATCCGCCGTACCATGGTGAACAGCATCGGCCGCCGGCGGGCTTTACGTCGACCGCGCCGTGGCCAGATCGAAGAGCTGAAGAAAGAACTCGCGACCTTCGAAGGACGCCCGGAAGACGAGCTGCGAGCGGAGGAACTAAAGCGTCTCGCCCAGCTTCACATCGATTTGCGAGAACTGGAACGGCGGCAAAGAGCCATCCCGTTCATCGACCCCTTCGACGTTCGCTACAATCGCTTCGAGCAACGGCCCGAACCGAGAACCAAAGCGGTTATGTTTTGCCTGATGGACGTCTCCGGCTCCATGGGAGAACGCGAAAAGGACCTCGCGAAACGGTTTTTCATCCTGCTCCACCTGTTTTTGCAAAGGCGCTATGAACGGGTTGAGCTCGTCTTTATTCGCCATACCCATAAGGCCGACGAAGTCGACGAACACACCTTCTTTCACAGCACCGAAACCGGCGGCACGGCGGTCAGCACCGCCCTGCAAACCATGCACGAGGTCGTCGCCGACCGGTACCCCGCCGCCGACTGGAATATATACGCCGCGCAGGCTTCGGACGGCGATAATTTCATGGGGGACACCGCGCGTTGCCAGGAACTGCTTTTGAAACACCTGCTTCCGGTGTGCCAGTACTATGCCTATGTCGAAATTCTGGATGAGCGCGAATACGCCATGTTCGAAAATTCCAATGACAGCAAAGAATTATGGCGCGGTTATCTCGAAATTGACAAAGAATGGCCGAATTTTTCGATGAAGCATATTTCCAAGAGAAGCGACATCTACCCGGTTTTTCGCGAACTCTTTGCGAAACAGGGCATGCAGGCGTAGGGAGACAGGTCTGGTGACTCAACAGCCGCAAGCGCGCAAGAGCCGTAAGAAAAAGATAGAACCGCTGTTTGACGGCGCGGAATGGAATTTCCAGACCCTGCAGGATGCCTATGCCGCGATCGAGGAAATAGCGCTGAACGACCTCGGTCTTGACGTCTACGCCAATCAGATCGAGATCATTTCCGCCGAGCAGATGCTCGACGCCTATTGCTCGATCGGCATGCCGCTGATGTATCAACACTGGTCCTACGGGAAACGGTTCGTTCAGGAACAGGACCTCTATCGCACCGGCCACATGGGACTGGCCTATGAAATCGTGATCAATTCAAGCCCCTGCATCAGCTACTATATGGAAGAAAGCACGATGGCGCTGCAGACGCTGACCATCGCGCATGCGGCTTTTGGCCATAACCATTTTTTCAAGAACAACTACCTGTTCCAGCAATGGACCGACGCCGACGGCATTCTGGATTATCTGGAATTCGCCAAGCGCTACATAGCCCGTTGTGAAGAACGTCACGGGCTCGAAGCCGTGGAAGAAATTCTGGATGCCACCCACGCCCTTATGGATCAGGGAGTCTTCCGTTACCGGCGGCACCCGAAACCCAATCTGCGCCAGCAGAAAGAACAGGAACGCGAACGGCGCGAATACAACGAACAGCATTACAACGATCTATGGCGCACCCTGCCGGAAGATAAATCGGCGGCGGACCCCAACCAGGCGGAACAGGACCTCGCGGCGCGAAAAAAGAATCTCAAACTTCCGGAAGAGAATTTGCTGTATTTCATAGAGAAAAACAGCCCGGTTCTGGAAAATTGGGAACGGGAAATCGTTCGGATCGTACGCAATATATCCCAGTATTTTTATCCTCAAAAACAGACGAAGGTAATGAACGAAGGTTGCGCGACGTTCGTTCATTACTACATCGTCAATGAACTCTACGACAAAGGGTTGGTCACCGAAGGAACCCTGCTGGAAATTCTTCACAGCCATTCAAGTGTGGTGATGCAGCCTGGATATGACGACCCGCGGTTCAGCGGGATCAATCCCTATGCCCTTGGGTTCGCCATGATGAAGGATATCCAACGCATCGCGACCGACCCGACCGATGAAGACCGGCGCTGGTTCCCGGCATTCGCCGGAACCGGCGACTGGCGCGAAGTCCTCAAGGACGCCTGGGCCAATTATCGCGATGAGTCCTTTATCCGACAGTTCCTGAGCCCGCACCTCATTCGGGAATTCAAACTATTTCAGCTTCAGGACAACGCCCGCGACAGTCATGTGACGATCGCCGCCATTCATGATGATTCCGGTTATGAAAAGATCAGGGATGCCTTCGCCCAAAGCTACGATGTCCCGACGCAGGAACCCGACATTCAGATTGTCGACGTCGATCTGCTGGGCGACCGCGAACTTCTTCTACAGCATACGGTTCACGACGGCATACCGCTGGCCATGGCGACCCGCAAATCTGTTTTGTCGCATCTGCGGCGCCTCTGGGGCTACGACGTGGGGTTAGTGGGTATCGACGGTGTAACGGGCGAAACGCGTTACGAGGTTCGCCCCAACGCGGCCAAAGACACGGCCAAAGACGATGACAAAAGCCCATCTTAAGACGCCAGCCGAAGTCGAGCAGGCCCCCTCCCCCCTAAACCCGCTGGGAACGGACGGGTTCGAATTCATTGAATATACCGCGCCGGACCCCAAGGCCCTGGGAGACCTGTTCCAGCAGATGGGGTTTAAGCTGGTTGCCCGGCACCGTTCCAAAGAGGTGGACCTTTACCGCCAGGGATCGATCAATTTCATCGTGAACCGGGAACCGCGCAGTTTCGCCCGGTCGTTCGCGAAGAAACACGGTCCCTCCATCGCCGCCTTTTCCATCCGGGTGCTGGACGCGGGCGCCGCGCTCGATCATGCGGTCTCCCTGGGCGCGACGCCCTTTCAGGGCCGCGTCGGCCCAATGGAACTGAATATTCCGGCGATCAAGGGAATTGGCGACAGCTTGATCTATCTGGTCGATCGCTACAGCGGACCGACAATCTACGATATCGATTTTGTCCCCCTGCCCGATGTAACCCAGGAACCGGAAGGGGCCGGACTACTGGAAATAGATCACCTGACGCACAATGTTTATCGCGGTCACATGGATGAATGGGCCTCGTTTTACGAACGATTGTTCAATTTTCGTGAGATCCGATATTTCGACATCGAGGGGCGCCTGACCGGCCTTCGGTCGCGCGCCATGACGAGCGCCTGCAACAAGATCCGCATCCCTATAAACGAATCCGCCGACGACAAATCCCAGATTGTCGAATATCTCAATGCCTACAATGGCGAAGGTATCCAGCACATCGCGCTATCGACCAACGATATTTGCGCCACGGTGGAAACGCTGAAAGGCTGGGGCATCCCGTTTCTGGATCCACCGCCCGATACCTATTACGACGCCATAGACCAAAGATTGCCGGGGCACGGGGAAAATCTGAAAACCCTGAAGCATCACGGGATCCTGATCGATGGCGTCCCCGGCCCCGAAGGCCAGCGTCTGTTGCAGATTTTCACCGGCACGGTCATCGGCCCGATCTTTTTCGAGATCATCCAGCGCAAAGGCGACGATGGTTTCGGCGAAGGCAATTTCAAGGCGCTGTTCGAGGCGATGGAAGAAGATCAAATTCGGCGAGGCGTTCTGAAGGCCTGACGGAGGCAGACCATGGCTTCACTGCCCAACGATCCCATTGGTAGCGATTATGTCATCGATCAGGGCTGGTCCCGTTATAACGCCGCCGATCACGCCATATGGCGGGATTTGTTTCTGCGTCAATCGGCGATGCTGCCGGGCGGCGCCTGCGAGGAATTCATGCAGGGTCTCACGGGACTTGGCGTGGTAGCCGACGAAATTCCAAAGTTCGACGATTTGAACGCCATCCTCGAGCCCGCGACCAATTGGACGATTGTCGCGGTACCCGGCCTTGTGCCGGACGACATCTTCTTCAATCACCTCGCAAACCGGCGGTTTCCCGCGACCAACTGGATTCGCCGCAGGGACCAGATGGATTACCTCCAGGAACCGGATATTTTCCACGATGTGTTCGGCCATGTGCCGATCCTCATGAACCCGGTTTTCGCGGATTATCTGCAGGCCTATGGCCGCGGCGGGATGAAAGCGTTGCGCCTGGGCGCGCTGCCGCTATTGGCACGGCTCTATTGGTATACTGTCGAATTCGGCTTGATAAAAACCGATCAGGGGCTCCGCATTTACGGTGCCGGCATTGTGTCGTCGCGCGGCGAAAGCAGATATTGCCTGGAAGACGGGAAACCGGCGCGGATCGGATTCGATCTCAGCCGGATCATGCGCACGCGGTACCGGATCGATGATTTCCAGGAAGTCTATTTCGTCATCGATAATTTCGATCAGCTATTCGATGCAACCGCCCCGGATTTCACCCCCCTTTACGAGCAGGTGCGTGGCTTCCCAGAGCTCGCCCCCAGCGACACTGTTCCGGGCGACAGCCTGATCAAGCTGGCGCGTTAATCACTACTGTCGGGTTTAATTTAATTGGGCTAGGTGCGGAGCCGTAATTCTTCTGGCTACCAAGCATTTTCTGACGATTTGGACACGAACTTCTCCTTCGCCGACCATGACGCGGGGTAGGAGCGAGATTAAACCGGGCACCATCGGGATTGGTTGCGCTCGCAAAATTCGGGACCTACACTTCTGGTCCACTTTCATGGCAATCATGAAATACCAAACCAGGGGGCAAGCATATGGCCGAGCGCATTTGGGACAAATTCCTGACCGACCGCGACAAGGCGGTCTTTGAGCAATCCGGCTTTGGCGCCAAGGGCGGTGGCGGCAAGAAACCCGCCCTTCTGATCATCGATGTGAATTACGCCTTCTGCGGTGAGCGGCCGGAACCCATTCTGGATGCCATCAAGAAATGGCGCACCTCCTGTGGCGAGGAAGCCTGGGAATCGCTGCCCCATATCCGCAAGCTGGTCGACCGGTGCCGTGCCAAGGGCATCCCGGTGATCTACACCACCGGCACGGTCCGCGATGATGGTTGGGACAAGGGAAGCTGGGCGTGGAAGAGCTCTCGAAGCACTGAGGATGTGTCCTCGGGCGCGCCGGAAGCCCGCGACACCAACCGCGACGGCAACGACATCATGGACGAAATCGCACCCGGCCCACGGGACATCGTCATCCGCAAACACAAACCCAGCGCCTTTTCCTCGACGATGCTGACGGCGTTTCTCAATGACCTGGGGGCGGATTCTCTGATTGTCACCGGTACGACCACGTCCGGTTGCGTGCGCGCCTCCGTGATCGACGCCTTTAGCCAGAACATCCGCGTCGTTATCGCCGAGGAAGCCTGCTTCGACCGGTCGCAGGCGTCCCACGCCATAAATCTGTGCGATATGAACGCCAAATACGCGGACGTGGTGTCGACCGACGAAGCGCTGGCCTATGTCGAAACAATCGACGCTGACTATAATCTGCCGACCGGAAAACCGCTCGGCGCCTAAAGCGCCTGGGGCAGATCTTCGGGCTCAGGCAGTTTGATCCAGGTTCCCCTGCCGTCCGCCTTGGCCAATTCGTAGGCGCGCATGGAGATGCCGAGATCGGCAACCCCATTGCCGTTGGTATTTTTGTGATAGGTGATCTGCTCGTCGCTGGTTCGCCCCGGGCACGCCTCGGTTCCCAACGCACCAAGCTCGTAAATATCGTCGAGCTTGATAAGCCCTTTTTCGATGGGCTCAAAAAGGTCACCCGGTTCTTCCGTCAGAATTGTTTCGCGCAGATTGCAGACGATGATATCGGCGCGTTCCGCCGTCCGGTCGTCGATTTCGCGCCGGCGTGACGACCTGTACCCGCTTTTCACAAGCTGGACGTTGGAGCCGATCATACCGGTGACATGCTGTCCCGGTTCCAGAAGATCGCCATCGAACAACGGGACCGACGTATTCGTCGCGCAATGCACCACGTCGACGCCCATAACCGCCTCCTCCGGCGTTGACACCGGGATGATCTCCACAGCGAACTTCTGTGAATATTTGCGGGCGAAATTTTTCCTGTTGTCAGGGTCCCGGCTGTAGATCTTTACTTTTTTAATCGACGGCCTTTCGGTCAAAAGGGCCAAAAGCTGGTTGGCCGCCTGGCCGGCGGAACCAAACAAGCCGGCGGTTGATATGCCTTTGCGCGGCAAATAACGGAACCCGACGCCGGACGTCGCCGCCGTCCTCAGCGCCATGACGCTGGTATAGCCAAGCGTTTTCTCGTCGACCTCGCCTATCATGATGGAAAGAAGCTGGCCGGTATTGGAATCATGGACCAGATGGACCGGATAGCCGCGAAACGCCTTGGTCTGGGTTTCACCGCCCTTGTTCAGCTTATCGGGGCGCTCCCCTGTACCGATCACACCGAGCCCGTGAATGCCGCCCGGAAAATTGCTGACCCTCACCCCGTCCGGGGAATGAACCCGCCGCCGCGGCGCCGCGATCGCCGGATAGGACAGTGCTTCCCGGTACCCCTGCTCGATAATATCGATCGCCTCTTTCATGGAGACCAGGCCTTGCAGCTCTTCCGGCCTCAAAAGCAGAACGTCCCTGGTCATTGTGCAAACTGCTCCTTCAGTGCCTCGGGCGAGATCAGATCAATCATCGTACCGCGGCCGGCCGCCTTCGCTTTTTCATAGACCAGCATGGCAACCGCGATTTCCGATGCCGCGGTACCGTTGTTGTTCTTGTGATAGGTAATCTGCTCGTCGCTATGGCGGCCCTTGGCAAGACCGCGCGCCATCTCACCCAGCTCGACGATGTCTTCCAGCTTTATGATGCCCTGCTCGATCGGTTCATAAAGATCGCCCTGTTTTTCGGTAATCACCGATTCCCGCAGATTAGTCGCGACCACATGGGCACGCTCGACCGTCCGGTTATCGATCTCGCGCCGGGCCTTCTTGAGAAAACCGCCTTGGACCAGCTGGACATTACCGCCGATGATTCCCGTCACATGCTGACCGGGCTCCAGCAAATCCCCGTCGAACAGTTCGACATTGGTGTTGGTGGCGCAAAGGATGACATCGGCCCCCTTGATCACCGCCTCGATCGAGGTCACGGGAATAATCTCCAGATTGAACTTGGGGCCGTATTTTCGGGCAAAAGCCGCCCGGTTTTCAGGATCACGGCTATAGACGTGCACGCGACGGATATTGGGACGGACCGATTTTAGGGCGAGAAGCTGGTTCGCCGCCTGCCCCGCCGATCCAAATAGTCCAACGGTTTCAGCGCCTTGGCGCACCATGTATTTAAACGCCACGCCGGACGTTGCCGCCGTACGAAGCGCCACGAGACTGGTATAGCCGAGCGTTTTTTCGACAGGTTCTCCGATCACGATCGACAAGAGCTCGCCAGTGCTCGAATCATTGAGAACATGGATCGGATGCTCACGGTAGGCATAATGCTGGTTGTCTCCATCCTGAATCACGTGATCGGCGCGTGTCGCCGCCCCAATGACCCCCATATCGTGAACACCGCCGGGAAAATTGCTGATCCGGACACCGGCCGGCGAATGGACCCGGCGTCGCGGTGCGTTTATGACCGGAAACTCATGGCCGTTTGCGTAGCCTTTTTCGACCGCCTCTATGGCCTCGTCCATACTGACAAGATCCTGGATTTCCTGGGGATGAAGGAGCAAGAAGGCCATGTGGTTCCCTAATTTCAGTAACAAAAAAACGGTCGCCACATTTTTGACTATAAGGTGGCGGGATGATCTACCCATCTGTCCGGCCGGATCAACTTAATTACCAGTGATTGACGTCGCGGCGCTGTTAGGATAGTCGCACGGGAACCGCGGGAAGGAAATGTACATGCCAGCCGATACTGGCAAAATCGAGACGGCATTACGTCATGGGGCATTCATTGTTACGGCCAGTGGTAACTGGACGATCAAGACTGCCTCAATGCTGGAAGCAAGCATCGCCAAACTGGCGCCTGCCGGAAACGCCCCCGCTACAATAGATTTCTCAGGCCTCGAAGCCATCGACACAGCCGGGGCCCTCTTGGTCAGGCTATTGCGGCGACGATTGGAGCAACCCGGCGGCGCGACCAGTATTATTGGATTGAGCGACAGCCATGCCGCCCTGATAGAGCGGGTCGCTTCGGCAAGCGGCACCGAACCGCTACCATCGGAAACACATCACCCCTTGATCGCCATGGCCGAACGCACCGGTCGGGCGGCCTGCGCCGCATGGGAGGAAGCAACGGATCTCCTGTATTTTCTCGGCGTCACGTCCGTCACGGCTGTCCGCGGCATCATCCGTCCGGGAAGCATTCGATTCATATCGGTGATCAGTCATATCGAGCGGGTCGGCCTGAATTCGATGCCCATCGTCGGGTTGTTGTCGTTTTTAATAGGTATCGTCGTCGCTTATCAGGGCGCTGACCAACTAAAGCAGTTCGGCGCTGAAATCTTTACCGTCGATCTGCTTGGGGTTTCCATATTCCGTGAAATGGGCATTCTTCTCGCCGCCATCGTGATCGCCGGCCGGTCAGGCAGCGCGTTCGCGGCGCAAATCGGAACCATGCAGGTCAATCAGGAAATCGACGCCATGCGCACCCTGGGTCTGGACCCGGTGGAAATACTGGTTCTGCCCCGCGTTATGGCGCTGGTGATCTCAATGCCTCTGATCGCCGTATTCGCCGATATCATGGGACTGATTGGCGGCGGCCTGATGGTGATCCTCACGCTTGAAGTTTCCTTCCATCAATTCCTCGAACGTCTGCAAAGCGCGGTAACGGTCTGGACGTTCTGGGCAGGGGTCATTAAGGCGCCGGTGTTCGGTTTTGTCATTGCGCTGACCGGCTGCCGGGAGGGCCTGAAGGTTACGGGAAGCGCGGAAAGTGTTGGGATTCATACTACCCGCGCCGTCGTGATTTCCATCTTCCTCGTTATTGTTTCAGACGCCCTGTTTTCGATTCTTTTTTCGGCGTTTGGTATATGATGACGAGCGACGACATTGTCATTCGCGTCCGCGGCCTTCGTACGCAATTTGGCCGCAGCATCATTCACGACGGGCTCGATCTGGACGTGAAAAAGGGTGAGGTGATGGCAATAGTCGGTGGATCAGGCGCCGGTAAATCGGTCCTGCTCAACACCATTATCGGGCTAAATCGACAGACGGCGGGGACTATCGAAATATTCGGCGAGGATACGGCACGTATTGGCGAAGCGGCGGTCAAGCGGATAAAAACACGGTGGGGCGTGCTTTTCCAGGGCGGCGCCTTGTTTTCATCCCTTACCGTGGCACAGAATGTCCGGCTGCCAATGAAAGAATTTACCGACCTTTCAGCGTCGCAGATGGATGAACTGACCGCGGTAAAAATTTCCATGGTCGGTCTGCCGCACGATGCCTGTGCAAAATATCCATCCGAACTCTCGGGCGGCATGCAAAAACGCGCGGGACTAGCCCGCGCTCTGGCGCTCGACCCGGAAATCCTCTTGCTCGACGAGCCCACATCAGGACTGGATCCGATCGGCGCCGCGGCATTTGACGCCCTGATAGGCGATCTGCAGAGAAGTCTCAACCTCACGGTTGTGATGGTGACGCATGATCTCGACAGTCTGTACGCCATCGCCGACCGTATTGCGGTACTTGTAGACCGCCATGTCGTTATCGGAACACTGGACGAAATGCTGAACAATCCTCATCCTTGGATCCAGGAATATTTTCACGGGCCGCGGGCGCGTGTTCTAGCCAGCGGATAAACGATGGAAACACGCGCGAGTTATATTCTGGTAGGAAGTTTTGTACTGGGTTTGATCGCCGCCCTCGTCGGCGTGGCGGTTTGGCTTGCCGGCGTCGAATTGGGCAAAAAACCGACAAATTATCTAACCTATTTAACGGGCGACGTGACGGGCCTCGGCGTCGGCAGCCCGGTCCGTTACAGAGGCGTTCCCGTGGGCTCTGTGCGCGACATAAAGTTGGATCCGGAGAATGTCGAACGGGTTCGGGTTCTTATGGAAGTATCCGTTGACACTCCCATAAAGGAGGACACAATCGCGCAGATAGCCCTTCAGGGGATTACAGGCGTCGCTTTCATTCAGCTTACCGGCGGCACACGTACCGCCGCACGGCTTAGAGCCGCCGACGGTAAAATACCTGTCATCACATCCCAGCAATCGGTCTTACAGGAAGTATTGGGGAAATTACCGCAGATCGTGGAGAAAGCTGTCCTGGTCGCCGACCGCTTGGGCGACCTGTTTAACAAACAGAACCTGGACATAATTTCGGCAACCCTGGCCAACCTGGAGACCTTCACGGGATCGCTGGGGTCGAAAAAAGGCGAGCTTCAACTGCTCCTGCGTGACGGACGCGAAGCGGCAAATTCCCTAACGGCCGCGATCAATGACATACGGGCCGCGACCAACAATCTTGGAAAACGAGTCGTACCCTTTATGGATAAATCCGAGCAAACCATGACAAAATTGCAAGAAACCATGGCGGACATTCGCCAGGCCGCGACGACCATCAACCGAATTGCCGCAAGCGCGCAAGGCCTCGTGGATGACAACCGGGGCCCAATTCGCGATTTCTCTCAGTCGGGGCTTTACGAATTTTCGCAATTCATTTCGGAAGCCAGAATTTTGGTGGATTCACTGACGAGACTTGCCAACCGAATCGAGCGGGACCCGACGAATTTCCTGTTTGGCGACTCACAAAAAGGAGTTCAGGCGCAATGAAAGCGGCGGCAGGCAAAGTCAAAAGAGGCATCACCGTTGCGGCTCTTACCTGTGCCGCCGCCTTCGCAACCGGCTGCGGAACCCTGCCCTTTGATAAGCCTGCGCCCGACCTGTTTGTCCTGACCCCCAAAAGCACGTTCAGCGCCGATCTGCCCAACGTCAACTGGCAGCTGACCGTGGAATTACCGCTGGCCGATGCCGGCATCAATACATCCAGAATCGCCGCCCGAAAAAGCCTTGTCTCAATCGATTATTTTCAAGGCGCCAACTGGATCGATACCGTCCCCCGGATGGTCCAGACCCTTCTGGTGGAAAGCTTCGAAAACACCAACCAGATCATCGGTGTCGGACGGCAATCGGCTGTGCTAAGAGCGGATTACACTCTTTTACTGGATCTGCGAGAAAGGCTTATCCCTTTACCTCCGCTGCGATCAGCATCTTGTAGGTCGCCGGCATGATGGAGGTGCCGA
>JAQBTY010000060.1 GCA_027624735.1 Pseudomonadota bacterium
TGGAACTGCAAGACAGCCCGCCAGACCGCTCAAGCCGCCTGATCGCGGTACTCACCGGATGCTTACGCTAATTCAGTCGTTTTCTATAATGCAAGAAGTGTGCCAAGACATGTGTATCTTGCAATATCAATGAGTTAGATTTCCGCACGGGGAACGATATATGCGATTTGTAAAATACACCGACACTGGACTTGCGTCGGTTGGAGCATTTCCCGCTCACAGGATTTCTAGAGAACAATCGTGTTGATCCCTTTCAGGATCGCGTAGGTGAGGGACAGGGCGGTCGTGGCGGAGGTCTTGGGGTTGTCTGGCGCCGGGAGACCGCGGCATTCGACCGTCAAATTGCCAAATTTGCCTTTAGCGTCAATTCGCCCGACATTATTTGGCGCTACAGCGGGATCAGCGACAAGCTGTATTTCGGTTTTATCCATGCCCAGCCCCGCGAGAGCGACCGTGGCCGCCAGGTTGGCGTTCTTGGGATAATCCCGTGCCGCCTGACTGGCCGGTCCGGTGAAAAGAATGGTCCTTTCGGTAAGGGCCGCGAGGTCGAAGGTGGTTTCCGCCGGCGTGCCTTTCCAGGCCAATGGCGGTTTCGTCGATGTATAACGCACTGACTCAAGCCCGCCGATTCTGAGGGCGTTCAGGCCGTCGATCCCGGCAATGGCGCCGGCCGGCAGGATCATCCGCGCGCTGGACCTGCTTGCGGTATCCGACAGTTTCCGGCGAAGGGATTCATTGGCCAGGGCGCCGGTTGATATGATCATCAGATCCAACCCCGCCTGCAACACCGCGTCTCCATACTCCGCGATGGCCCCCTGGCCTGCGCATTCGACAATAAAATTAGGGGTCAACCGAATGAGATCGTCGATCGTGGACACCACCGAAACAGTTTGACCAACCGCCTGCTGCACGTCTTCAACTCTATTCTCGCGGACCAGGATACCCATGAGTCGAACGTCACCGGCAGGGTCGTGTTCCTTCAGCTTCTCGATGACGATTCTGGCAATCGCGCCATATCCGATGAGGGCGATTTTTTTCATGGAGATGTTCCCCTTAGTTTGGCCTCAACGCCGGCCGGCGGAATGTTATCGTACCCGGGATCGCCTCGCCAGCCACCCTTGCGGTTGGCCGGTCTTCGGACTTATGCTCGAAAAAAATAAGACGACACAAGGTTAGGGGCTTCAATTTGTCGGCAGGAGGCGCTGCTATGGTAACAACAGCCACAAGACTGTCTGTTAAAAAGCTCGGCGACGCGCTTGGCGCCGAAATGCGCGGCGTCGATCTTTCGCGGCCGGTCCCGGACGATGTTTTCGAGCAGATAACGGCGGCCTGGCTCGAACATATTGTGATCGTCTTTCCGGATCAAAAACTCTCTAACGAGGAGCATATCCAGTTCAGCCGGCGGTTTGGACCGCTGGAAATTCACCCGTCGCGCAAGCACAACGTAAAGAACTATCCCGAACTCCTGCTCCTGACCAACCGGAAGGACGCAGCCGGAAATTATGTCAGCCTGCGTGACGGCGGCAGTATCTGGCATTCTGATTTATCCTACATGGCGGAGCCCAGCCGGTGCTCCTTGCTTTATGCGATCGATGTCCCGGTGAACGGCGGCGATACCGAATGGGCAAATATGTACAAGGCCTACGAATCTTTGCCCCAAAGCCTCAAAGATCGGATTGCCGGTTTGCGGGCGGTCCATCAATTCGATCTGGTGGAAAATCCGCGATTTGGTCCGCCCGTGGATATGAAACCGGAAGAGCTCAAGGGCTCGATATGGGAAAAAAAATCCGCGGCGGTAAAGGCGCGGACGCCTGCCGTCGTGCACCGGATCGTTCGGACGCATCCGGTGACCGGCCGTAAGGCGCTGTTTGTGAGCAGGCGTTTCACCACTCATGTTGCCGATATGGAGGCGGATGAAGGCGAGGCGCTGCTGCTCGATCTGTTCGATCGCGCGGAACGGGCCGAACACATCTATCACCACCGCTGGTCGGTCAATCAGCTTTTGCTGTGGGACAATCGCTGTACCGTGCATCTTGCCTGTGGCGGGGTTCCCGACAGCCAGATCCGGACCATGCAGCGCACCACGGTGAGGGGGGAGGCGCCTGTCTAATTGCTCCCCGCCGATCCGGATCGATCACGGTTGATCCATCATCCTAGATCGTAGAATGGCGACTGAACAAGCTGGCGGTATGCCGCTGCGCACGCAATTGCCGGTCTATGGCACGGCGTTTTTCAGCAACAGCATCCCCGATCTTGTTCTGGTGGTCATGCAGCTATGGCTCATCAAGCTCAACACGCCGCTGTTTGTAATCGGGCTTGTATTTGGCGCCCGCAATGTCGGCCCGATGTTGTTAGCCATTCATGGCGGATCGATGATGGATCGCCTGGGAACGGGCCGGGTCATGATTTTTTCCGCCGCGACCATGATTGTGATCCCTTTTGTCTATCCCATCGCGCCATGGATTGTCGCCATTGTCTTTCTGCAATTGATCAGCGGTATGGCGGATTCAGTTGGCTGGGTGGGCACTCAAACCCTGACCGGTCAGGTACTGCGCGGCAATCCCACCTATACGGGGCGTCTGGTCTTCGCGACCCGGGTCGGCACCTTTGTTGGGCCCCCCATCGCTGGGGCGTGCTGGGATCTGTTCGGGCCCTGGGGCGGGTTCATCTCTCTCAGCCTCTGGGGCGTCGGGTTGATGGTATCGGTGCTCGCCCTGCCGGTGAAAGCCCTTACGCCGCCAACGGCGCCCGGTCAGGGCTTACGCCGCGCCATCACGCCACGGCTCGGGGATTACGTCGCGGCGCTGCGCCTGTTCGCGCTTCCCTTGATCGCGGTCGTTCTGTTCATATCGGTCCTGCGGCAGTTCGGCAGCGGGATGCAGAGTTCGTTCTATGCGGTTTATCTGGACGGCATTGGCTTGTCAGGAACACTGATTGGACTATTGGTGTCAGCAACCGGTCTAACCGGTGTCGCGGCGCTGGCGACGGGCTGGCTTGTCAGGCGCATGAAGGAATTCAACCTGCTGATCTGGAGTACGATAATCTCCATCGCGGCGATTGCCATCGTGCCATTTTTCACCGATTTTATTCCGCTGTTCATAGCCTCGAGCCTGCGGGGTGCTACCCTGGCCATGAGCGTGGTGATCATCGTCTCTCTGATTGCCCGCACGGTTGGCCCGGAAGAACAGGGCAGGGCGATGGGTTTGCGCACAACCTGCAACCAGACCGCCAATGTTGTCATTCCGGTCCTGATGGGAGGGTTGGCTCATTTGGTCGGGTTGGAAACCGCGTTTTATAGCGTCGGCGCCATGGGCATTATCCTGTTATTGATTTCAGCCTTGTGGACGCGCCATATCGAAACGCCGCCGTTGTCGTGATCAGGCTGAGAGATCCGGCAGATCGTCCAGCCGCCAGACGTCTTCCTCGGCGACGACGCGGCCCAAATGGGTAAGCTTGCAGACGACCCAGTCGGATTTTAGGGGGTTTTCGAACCACGGTTCAGCCCAACCCAGCCGGACGCAGCTTTGAATCGTGCTGTTGGCAAATCTTTGACCGTTCTCGTCAAAGATGGGCAACTTTCCACCGGGTTGCGCGAGGCCTCTTTTCAGCCAGCGGAGTTGCACCGGCGTCGGATCGTGCTGCGGCGCCCGAACGGGCCCGCCTTGTGCGTGTGCGTTTGACGGCATTGCCTCCCCCCGAAGACTTGAGGCCTCCTCCCCAGAAGACCCATCCGTTTATGTGCTATTAGCGTAATCCACACGAAACACGCGCGCAAGGAAGGAGAGTGATTCGATGTCAACCGATTCGTGTCTGGTATATATGACGGCGGGATCGACGGAGGAAGCCCGCCTGATTGGGGAGGCGCTGGTCGCCGAGCAACTGGCCGCCTGTGTCAATCTGATTGACGGCATGACCTCCCTCTACCGCTGGGAGGGGCAAATACGTCACGATACCGAAACAGTCCTCATTGCAAAAACCACCGAACGGCTGGTGGTTGCGCTGACCGATCGCGTCAAGGCGTTGCATAGTTATGAGTGCCCCTGCATTGTTGCGCTGCCGATTGGCGGCGGAAGCGTTGATTTCTTGGACTGGATTTCAAATCAGGTGAAACCGCTTTGACTGAAGCAGCGGAAATCCGGCCGGCGCGCGCGCTCGTTTTCTCAAATCTCGCGCATTACTACAATCACGTGATCATGCTGCTGTTCCCGACCGTGGCCCTGGTTCTGGAAAGCGAATGGGGCCTGTCTTTTGGGGCGCTCCTGCAACTCGCCTTCTGGGGATACCTTGCCTATGGGCTGGCTGCCCTGCCTGCCGGATGGCTTGGCGATCGCTGGAGCACACGCGGCATGCTCGCGGTCTATATGCTGGGAACCGGAACAGTTACGTTCCTGACCGGCTTTGCCCGTTCGCCGCTGGAGATGGCCGTGGGGCTGACCGCCATGGGCCTGTTCGCCTCCATATACCATCCGGTGGGCACCAGCTTTATCGTTCGCCACGCGGTAAATCGCGGTCGGGCGCTTGGCGCCAATGGCGTGTTCGGAACGGTTGGCGTCGCGACGGCGGCCCTCATAGCAGGAACGCTGACCGACGGGTGGGGGTGGCGGATGGCCTTCATCGTTCCCGGTCTGGTCTGCTTTGCGACCGGCATTGTATTTTTGCTGTTCACCGATGCGGAAGGCAATCAAACGGCGGCAAAAAAGCACAACGCTGCCGCGTCAACTTTCGATCGTCATCAGGTCATCCGGGCCTTTACCATTTTGGCCGTTACCATGACCTGCGCCGGGTTCATCGCCCAGGGCTTCCTGGTCGGTCTGCCCAAAATATTCAGCGAACGGGTAGCCCTGGCGGGCTTTGAAGGCATTACCGGGACCAGCTCTCTGGTAACGCTCGCCCTGCTGGTTGGCGCCAGCGGCCAATTACTGGGCGGCCGGCTGGCCGAGCATTTCTCCATAAAATATGTGTATCTTTTTATGTATGTTCTGATGATCCCCTTTGCAGTTGCGTCGGCCTATCTGGTCGGCGCGCCGTTGGTCGTGGCCGCCGCCTCGTTTCAACTGGTGCTCGCGTCGTCGCTGCCGGCGGAGAACTGCCTGGTCGCGCGGTTCTGTCCCGAAGGCTGGCATGCGCGCGCCTATGGGGCCAAATTCGTTCTTGCCCTCGGGGTTGCTTCACTCGCCGTCCCCATCACCGGATTGATCCGCGATTATACGGGTGGTTTTTTCTGGTTCTTCCTGGCGCTTGCCGGCTGTGCGGCCATGGTGGTGTGCTTCGCTTTATTTTTGCCGCAGGCTGGGCCGGAAGCTGTATCCAAATCCGAAGCCGCGATCTCCTTGGCTGGACCGGCGGAATAGGGCGCTATGAAACCCACAATCCAGAGCCTGGACCACCTGGTCCTCACCGTCGCCGATGTCGATGCGACCTGCGTGTTTTATCAGCGCGTGCTGGGGTTCGAGGTTGCGACTTTCCGCGGCGATCGAAAAGCGCTGATTTTCGGTTCGCAAAAAATAAATCTGCACTCGGTAGGCAGCGAAATCGACCCCAGGGCGGACAGGCCGACGCCGGGCTCGGGCGATCTTTGCTTCCTGACCGAAACACCGATCGCAGAGGTCCAGCGCCATTTGGAAAGTTGCGGTGTCTCCGTACTGCTGCCGCCGACCGAACGTACCGGTGCGACCGGCCCCATCCTCTCCATCTATTTTCGCGACCCCGACGGCAATCTGATCGAAATCGCCAATCGGATTGATTAGGGAAGCTCTATTCCGCCCATTTTAACGCTTCCTGTTCGACACTGAAAAATTCTATCAGACAATATTTCCCCGTATCGAAAACCGGCCGTTTGATCAGGGTCGGTTTTTTTCAGTATCAGGACGTCGCTTGGCGAATCATCGCCAGCGCCTGCAGGATTGAAGCTTCGCGGACGGCGTCTCGATCGCCCTGATAGACCTCATGATAAAGCGTATAAGCGCCGTCTTCACGGAAACAGCCAAAATGCACCAGCCCTACCGGCTTTGTCAGGGTTCCGCCGCTAGGCCCGGCGATGCCGGTAATGGCGACCGCGATCTGGGCGTTGGATCGGGCGACCCCGCCCTGTGCCATGGCTCGGACGACTTCGCTACTCACCGCGCCGTAGGCTTCGATGAGTTGCATCGGAACGCCGACCATCTCGTGCTTGGCCTCGTTGCTGTAGGTCACAAATCCACGGTCGAGAACGTCGGACGAACCGGCGACGCTGGTGAGGGCGCCGGAGACCAGCCCGCCGGTGCAGGATTCGACAGTGGCGACCATCAAGCCGGCCGATTTACAGGCTTTGATGGTTTCGGTGGCACTTTCTATAATATTTTTGCTCAGCATGATAATTTCTAATTCAGAATCTAGACGATGCCGTACATCAGCACCCAAGCGTAGAAACCGGCGAAAATATCATCGATCATGATGCCAAAGCCACCCTTGATCGATCTGTCCGCCCATGACGCGGGCCACGGTTTCAGAATGTCGGCGATGCGGAAGGCGATGAAGGCGACCATGAAATAGGCCGGCGTTGCCGGAACGGCGGTGAGCACCAGACATTGGGCGGCGACTTCATCGATGACGATAGTGCCGGGATCGTCGTCATTGGTGCGGCGCGCATAGATTCCCGACGACCAGCACCCGATCAGAAAGAGTATCCCGCCGAGGCCGGCGAGTTCCAGGGGGCCGTGGAATTTCAGCACGTACCAGGCCATGGGCAACGCCGCCAGCGATCCCCAGGTCCCGGGGGCGCCGGGTATGAGGCCGACACCGAACCAGTTTGAGAAGAGACAGACGGGATGCCAGAAAGACAAACCACGGGGGAGAGCGCGTCCGGGCATTATGGTAGCCTCATATCATTGGCAGGCGGATGGCCGCCACCGCCTGTGCCGCGATACCTTCACGCCGTCCGGTGAAACCCAGCCCTTCCGTCGTGGTCGCCTTGACGCTGACCGCTGACTCATCAATATCCAGCATGGCGGCGATCTCAGCCCGCATTGCCGCGCGATGGGGCGTTATCTTGGGACGTTCGCAAATAACGGTCACATCGACATTGGAAATTTCTCCGCCGCGGCCGCGGACAAGAGCAGCGGCATGCCTTAGAAAGGCGGAAGACGCGGCGCCACGCCATTGCGGGTCGGTCGGTGGAAAATGGGCGCCAATGTCACCATCGCCGATGGCGCCTAGAAGAGCATCTGTCAGGGCATGAAGGGCCACATCCGCATCCGAATGCCCCTCCAGACCAAAATCATGGGCGATCTTCACGCCGCCCAAAACCACATGATCTCCCGGACAGAACCCGTGAACGTCAAACCCGGTTCCGATACGCGTAATGGTTTGGTGGGAACCCAATATGCGTTCGGCGCGCTTCATATCTTCCCGAGTGGTAATTTTGATATTGTCCTCGTTTCCCATGACCAGCGCGACCGACAGGCCATGATTCTCCGCAATCATCGCGTCGTCGGTCATTTCCTTACCCTGCGCCTTTTCATGTGCCAACCGAATATCGCTGTAGCGAAAGGCCTGGGGGGTCTGTGCCCGCCAAAGACCACCGCGATCCACGGTTGCGACAATGATGTTATCCTTGCCTTCGGCGCGTTTGACGGTGTCGCTGATCGGCAGGGCCGGGATAACGCCGGAAAAATTTTCCAGCGCGGCCAGGGTGCGTGAAATCAGGGCCTGGTCGGCGAATGGTCGGGCGCCATCATGGATCAAGACGGTGTCCGGGTTAATTTCGCGAAGACTTTCCAGGCCGCGGCGTGTCGATTCCTGACGCGTGGCGCCTCCTTCAACGGGTGGCAAGATGGCGAGATCTCCCATGGCCGAGTCGTAACGGGGCCGATCTTCCGGACGCAAGATCACTCGGACGTCGTCAACCATCTTGTGTGATAGAAAAGATTCTACCGCATGGCGCAGGACTGCCCGGTCGCCCAAACATTGATACTGCTTGGGGATTTCGCCGCCAAAACGGCTGCCGCTGCCGCCAGCAAGCACCAGGGCCGCACACCGCGCCATGAATTACCTCATGTAATAAGACGATCAAATATCCTTGCAAACAAGGAAAACCCTACTTCTGTCCCCGTCCAATGCCAAGGTGGTCCGATTCGGATGGATAGGCTATGCACGCCCCCCTCCATAACTGATATAGTGATAAGATCATGGGAACAATGACACTCTTATCTATATCAGCCTTGATAGCCCTTATACCGGCAGCGATCCTGCCCTTTCGGGGCAGTGGCCGGCGGGATGCCCTGTTTTGGCTTTTGCTGGGCGTTGCGTTAGCGGGGCCGCTAGTGTGGCTCCTCCTGGCTTTCGGAACGGGGTGGCGGACAGGGTTGGCGCCGGCGCTCTGGCTAACCGTTGCGACAGTTCTGGTGTTTTTTGGGCTCATTGCCCTGGTCAGCAGAGAGGGTTTTCGGCTTTCCGCGTTGTTGTTCCCCTATCTTATTCTCCTCGGGTTGATCGCGACGGCGGCGCTTGACCGGTCCGGGCAACCGATGGTGGGGGGCGCCGCGCCGGCGGGGTGGGTCTATCTTCATATTGTGGTTTCCCTGGAGACCTATGCCGTCTTGACCCTTGCCGCAATTGCGGGAGTCTCCACGTTTCTTCAGGACAGAGCGCTGAAAAACAAGAAAGCAACGACTTTGACGCGGGTACTGCCAACCCTGTCCGCGGGAGAATCGCTAGAGCTGAAGCTGCTCGGGCTGACGGCGGGTATTCTTGGCATCGGTTTGCTGACCGGCATGGTGGTGCAGTATTTGGATACTGGTGTATTTTTGGTGATGAGTCACAAGACCCTCCTGTCTTTCGCGACCTTTGCCATCGTGATTATCTTACTGTGGGTGCGGTGGAGAACCGGTCTGCGGGGGCGTAAGGCTGCACGGGTTGTTCTGTTTGCCTATCTTTTATTGACGCTGGCCTATCCCGGCGTGAAGTTTGTGTCAGACGTCTTGATCGGTTGACCTTATCCTCTGGCGGTTATCTGTTGTATTTGCGTATCAGTTAGCGGTAAATTCGCCTTTTATTTAATCAATTTTTCAAAGTGCCCGAGAAATGAGCATTCAAGTTGGCCCGGTTTCCATTGAGGAGCCGGTTATCCTGGCGCCCATGTCGGGTGTGTCCGACCTCCCGTTCCGCCGTCTGGTCAAAGGCATGGGCGCGGGGCTGGTCGTATCGGAGATGATCGCGAGCCAGGCCATGATCCGCCAGAACAGCAAGACGCTGAAGATGGCGACCAACTGCGCGGAAGAATTTCCCATGGCAGTGCAGCTCGCGGGATGCGAGCCGGAGGTCATGGCTGAAGCGGCAAAACTTAATCAGGACCGGGGCGCCGCGATCATCGACATTAATATGGGGTGCCCGGTCAAGAAGGTGGTGAACGGGCATGCCGGCTCTGCGTTGATGCGCGAAGAAGACAAGGCGGTTCGTATTCTGGAGGCAGTGGTCAAGGCGGTAGATCTGCCGGTGACGCTTAAAATGCGCACGGGATGGGATGACAATTCACGCAACGCGCCTCGGCTGGCGCAATTGGCGGAAAACGCCGGTATCAAAATGATCACCGTTCATGGGCGTACCCGGTGTCAGTTTTATAACGGCAAATCGGATTGGGACTTTATCGCCAGGATCAAGGCAGCGACCAGCCTTCCGGTGATCGGGAATGGCGATGTTCTGACATTGGACGACGTAACCGCGATCATGCAGCAATCGGGGGCCGACGGGGTCATGATTGGGCGGGGGACATATGGTAAGCCCTGGTTCCTGCGTCAGGTCATTGAATTCCTCAAGACCGGTCAGCGTCTTCCCGATCCGCCGGTATCCGAACAATATGCCATCTTGCGCCGGCACTATACCGACATGCTTGAGCATTACGGTAAGTTGTCCGGTATGCGCATGGCGCGGAAACACGTCAGTTGGTACACCAAGGGACTTCCGAAATCGGCCGAGTTCCGGGCGGACATCAATAGGATTTCGGACCCTGACGACGTTCTTTCGAAGATAGACGATTATTACAAGATGTTCTGTGACCGCGACCAGGCGGCGTAAGGACCTGATATGGCGACTGTCAGGCAGAAACGCAGCAAGGCAGGCTTCAATGTCGAGGATGTTGTCGGTGCTCTGCCGTATCCGGTAATCGTCGTAAATGGCGATGGCGACATCGACTACGTAAACGGCTCGGCTGAAAATTTTTTCCAACAGGGCAAAAATATTCTGGTGGGCCGTTCGATCAGCCGGGTCCTGCCGCCTGACAGCCCGGTTCATTCGCTCTTGGCGCAGGTCAGGACCGCAGGGGTCAGTATATCGGAATAAGATGTGGATCTTACGCTCCAACGGGGCGGCGGGCGGGGATTTTCTATTCATGTGGCGCCTTTTGGTGACGAATTGGGGGCAGCGGTTTTGTCGTTTCACGCTCAAGGCACCGCCCGTAATATGGAACGGCAATTGTCCCACCGAAGTGCGGCTCGATCGGTTTCGGCCATGGCGGCGATGCTGGCGCATGAGGTCAAAAACCCTCTTTCGGGAATTCGGGGCGCCGCGCAGCTTCTGGAGCGCGTGGTCAAGGGGGCGGATCAGGAATTGGCCCGCCTGATCTGTGGCGAAACCGACCGGATTAACGCGCTGGTCGACCGCATGGGGGGCTTTGTCGCGGATGGCCCTCTGGATCGTTCGGCCGTTAATATTCACGAGGTGCTGGAAAGGGTGCAGCGATCCGCGGAGGCCGGGTTTGCCCGGCATGTGAAGTTTTTCAACGATTATGATCCGTCCTTGCCCCCGGTTGTCGGCAACCGGGACCAGCTGATCCAGATTTTTCTCAATCTTGTAAAAAACGCAGCCGAAGCGGCGCCTCGAAGAAACGGTGAAATCACGTTAAAGACCGGCTTTCGCCAAGGTGTCCGTCTGGCTGTGGCAGGTAGGGAAGGGCGTGTTCATTTGCCATTGATGATTTCTGTTTCCGACAACGGCTCCGGAATGTCCGACGAAATCGCGCGGCATCTTTTTGATCCCTTTATCACCACGAAATCGGGCGGCGCGGGACTTGGCCTCGCGCTGGTTGCCAAGCTGATCGATGACCACGGCGGCATTATCGAATTCGATACAAATCCGAGCGGTACTGATTTCCGCGTATTCCTGCCGGTTTATACAGAGATGGAAACGGAAGAGGGGCTTCACTGATGGCTTCCACCATTCTTGTTGCCGACGATGATCACTCGATTCGTATGGTGCTTGATCAGGCGTTGAGCCGTGCCGGGTTTGATGTCCGCGCGACCGATAATGGCAGTACTCTTTGGAACTGGGTCGAAGCCGGCGACGGCGATTTGGTGATAACCGATGTGGTGATGCCCGATGTCGACGGACTGGACCTTTTGCCGCGGATCAAGCGCATTCGCCCCAATTTGAAGATTATCGTAATGAGCGCTCAAAGTACCTTGATGACGGCAATCAAGGCGGCGGAACGTGGCGCTTTTGAATATATTCCGAAACCGTTCGATCTTGACGAGCTGCTATCGATTGTCGATCGCGCGCTGATATCGCCAAAGTCGGCGCTTCAGGGTGTGCTTGGCGCCGGTCAATCGGTGCCGGATAATCTACCCCTGATCGGCAGATCACCAGCCATGCAGGAGATATATCGCACGGTAGCCCGCATGATGACATCGGACTTAACCGTGATGATCAATGGCGAGTCCGGCACGGGAAAGGAACTGGTCGCGCGCGCCTTGCACGATTACGGGAAGCGACGCGACGGGCCCTTCGTGGCGATCAATATGGCGGCGATTCCGCGGGAGTTAGTGGAAAGTGAGTTGTTCGGTCATGAAAAAGGCGCCTTTACCGGTGCGACGGCGGCGGGAATCGGGCGGTTTCGTCAGGCGCAGAGAGGGACTCTTTTTCTGGATGAAATCGGTGATATGCCGCTCGAAGCCCAGACACGTCTTCTGCGGGTTCTTCAAGAAGGCGAATATTCAACCGTGGGCGGCCGTTCTTCAATCCGCGCGGATGTTCGCATCGTCGCCGCGACACATCGCGATCTGCATCAGTTGATCCGTAAGGGGCAATTCCGTGAAGACCTTTTCTATCGTCTTAACGTTGTCCCCATTCGCTTGCCGCCATTGCGCGAGCGGACCGAAGATATTCCGGATCTCGTACGGCATTTTCTCGACCATGCGGCGTTGGAAGGGTTAGGGCACAAATCCATCGACAAGGATGGGCTATCCGTCCTGATTGCCTATTCCTGGCCGGGGAACGTGCGCGAGCTGGAAAACCTGATACGCCGGATTGCGGCGCTTTATACGGATGACGTAATCGGCAGCGACATCATTCGACAGGAATTTGAACAGAACCGGACCGAGCCGGCGTCACCCCATAAAGGGGATGGAACCCTGTCCATATCGGTTGAACGCCACCTGTCGAAATATTTTGATGCTCATCGAGATGGATTGCCGTCCCCGGGGCTTTATGACCGAATTTTGCGGGAAATTGAACGGCCGCTTATTTCCCTGACATTATCGGCGACGTCGGGCAATCAACTTCGGGCCGCCAAGGTTCTGGGACTCAATCGGAATACGTTGCGCAAAAAAATTCACGATTTGCAGATCGACGTCGTGCGTGGCTCAAGATGATTAAAGCCGGTAGTCTGAGTCCGTTCGCGGCGGCATGAGATTGGGTATGGCGACAGACAGCGCCAAAATTTCGACACCATTTTCGCTTCGTTTCAATCGTTGGGCGCAACGTGTTGCGTTGGGCCGAAAATTCGCGATCGGGCTCACCGTTGCCGCGCTGGCATCGTCGCTTGCGACCTATGCGGCTTTAACCGGTTGGGCGCCGCTTCGCACCGATATCAAGACAATGCTGATCCTGCTGAATCTGGATCTGGTGCTGTTTTTGATTCTGGCCACGATCGTCGCGCGGGGGTTGATCCGGGTCTGGATGGAACGGCGGCGTGGCGCCGTTGGATCGCGATTGCACACGCGGCTGGTGTTACTGTTCAGTCTCGTGGCGGTCACGCCGACTGTCATAATTTCTATTTCTTCCGCGGTTTTCTTCAGCCTCGGGCTGGAAGCCTGGTTCAGCGATCGAGTTCGTACCGCGCTGAAGGAATCCGACGCCGTTGCCGAGGCCTATCTCAAGGAACATCACCAAACCATTCGCGGCGATATTCTTGCCATGGCGCGGGACATCAGTCGCGCCGCACCTATACTGGCGAACGATCCCAACAGATTCCGTCGTATGATCTCGACACAAGGCGCGCTTCGGTCGCTGAGTGAAGCGGCGGTTTTCGATTCAAGCGGTCACGCGCTGGTCCGATGGAACAATCTCGGATTTTCGCTTTTCGATGAATCGGTTCCAGGATGGGCATTCGAGCAGGCGCGTAACGGCGAGCCCGTCATGCTCGAAGCCGAGGCGGACGACAGGATTAAGGCGCTGGTAAAACTGGACCGGTTCGTCGATATTTTTCTTTATGTCAGCCGGTTCGTCGAACCGGGCGTTCTTTTGCATGTCGAAAGAACCCGTCGCGCCGTGAAACGGTACGAGGAGCTGGAAGGCAAACGGTCAAAGATCGAAATTACTTTTGCCATGATGTTTGTACTGGTGGCGCTTTTGCTGCTGATGGCCGCCATCTGGATTGGCATGATTTTCGCGACCCGCCTGGTGCGCCCGATCAGCGATCTGGTCATTGCGGCGGAGCATGTTCGAAGCGGGGATCTCACGGCGCGCCTTGATGAAGGCGGCGAGAGCGATGAAATAGGGACGTTGAACCGGGCCTTCAATCGTATGACGGAACAATTGGGCGCTCAGCGCGATGGGCTGGTAGAAGCCAACCGGCAACTCGATGAAAGACGCCACTTCATCGAAACCGTGTTGGCAGGCGTATCTTCGGGTGTTATCGGACTCGATGCACGCGGCCATGTGAATGTTGCGAACCGGGCTGCGATAGGGCTGCTGTCCGCCGGCGCCGAAGTAGTGATCGGGCGCCGACTTGACGATCTCATTCCCGAATGCAGGGAATTGTTGCAGCAGGCTGCCGATAAGCCGGATCAGCCCGTTGACGGACAGATTGTATTGCGGCGCAGGACGACCAGCCAGACACTTTTTGTTCGGCTATCCCCCGAAGGCGATGAGGGAAATCAGAAGGGTCATGTGGTAACTTTCGAGGACATCACCGAACTCCTATCCGCGCAACGCAAAGCTGCCTGGTCCGACGTAGCGCGGCGCATCGCACATGAGATCAAGAATCCCTTGACCCCAATTCAGCTTGCCGCGGAGCGTTTGCGCAGAAAATATCTGGGAGAAATACACAGCGATCCCGCCACATTTGCCGCTTGCACCGATACTATTATTCGACAGGTTGGCGACATCGGTCGTCTGGTGGATGAATTTTCCTCCTTTGCCCGCATGCCTGCCCCTGTCATGAAACTGGAAGACGTTATCGAAATTTGTCGTGCATCGACGGTGCTCTTTGAAAATGCCCATCGGGACATTACCTTCAAGAGCAATTTTCCCATCGCGCCCGTCGATCTGGCTTGCGATCGGCGCCAGGTCGGTCAGGCGCTGACCAACCTGATGCAAAACGCCGTCGATGCGATTGAAGGCCGGCATTCGTTGGCGGCGGGAAGCAATGTGCCTGGGGAGGTTACGATAGAAGTTGTGCTTGAAGACGGCTACACAATTGTGTCCATTTCCGACAATGGACTGGGATTGCCGTCCTCGGAGAGAGACCGTTTGATGGAGCCATACGTTACAACGCGGGAAAAGGGAACCGGGCTCGGGCTCGCGATCGTTCAAAAAATCATGGAAGACCATGGCGGTACGATCCGGTTGGAGGACAGCGACAGCGGCGGGGCGCGCGTCAGCCTTGTATTTTCGAACGAGCTAAAAAACACAAATGACCAAGTGAAGGTCCCTGACAGGGCTGACAGGAGGAAAGTGACCCATGGCGCATGACATTCTTGTCGTCGATGACGAAGCGGATATCCGGGGATTGATCGCGGATATTCTCCGCGACGAAGGCTATAGTTGCCGGGAAGCCGCCAATAGCCGAGAGGCCCTGAATGCGCTGGCGGATCGTCTTCCGAGCCTGATGATTCTCGATATATGGCTGCAGGGCAGCGAAATGGATGGCCTTCAAATACTGGAAACCGTTAAACAGGATTGCGGGGCTTTACCTGTCATTATGATTAGCGGTCATGCCGATATCGAGACCGCGGTTAGCGCTATTAAAATTGGCGCCTACGATTTTATCGAAAAGCCCTTCAAGGCCGATCACCTGCTGTTGATGGTGGAGCGAGCGGTCGACACCGCCCGCTTGCGGCGTGAAAACGCTGAACTCCGGGAACGCGTCGGTGAGGAGCCGACGCTTTGGGGCGTATCGACTGAAATAAACCAGCTCCGGCAGGTGATTGAGAAGGTGGCGCCGACCGAAAGCCGGGTATTGATCTCGGGAGCCGCGGGGGTTGGCAAGGAAGTGGTTGCGCGTCAGTTGCATAGCAGATCACGCCGTAAGGACGGGCCCTTTATCGCTGTAAATTGCGCGACAATGGTCCCCGAAACGATGGAGGTGGAACTGTTCGGTTCGGAGGACGGCGGCGACGGTGGGCCCCGCACCATCGGAACGTTTGAACAGGCTGACGGCGGAACATTGCTGCTCGATGAAGTCGCCGATATGCCCATGGAAACCCAGGGCAAGATCGTTCGTGTATTGCAGGAACAGACCTTCCAGCGGGTTGGCGGTGTACGGCAGGTGGAAGTCGATGTTCGGGTCATCGCCAGCACCAACAAGGATTTGCGCGCTGAGATGGCGGCCGGCCGTTTTCGCGAAGACCTGTATTACCGTCTGACCGTTGTGCCCATTTCGGTTCCGCCTCTGGTCGTGCGGCCGGATGACATACCGCCGCTTGTTTCGCATTTTATGGATCGCGCGCGTGTTCTTGCCGGACTTCCAACGCGCGTTATCGCTGAAGACGCCATGGCGGCGCTGCAAAGCTATAGCTGGCCAGGTAATGTCCGGCAGCTTCGCAACGTGGTTGAGTGGATATTGATTATGGCTGGTGACTCGCCGGATGATCGTGTTCGGGTGGATATGTTGCCGCCTGAAATTTTCGGCGGAACGCCGGCGGCGCTGCGCTGGGAGAAGGGTGGCGAAATTATGGGGCTACAATTGCGCG
>JAQBTY010000513.1 GCA_027624735.1 Pseudomonadota bacterium
TCCGCAGCAAGGTCCTCAGTTCGGCCTCGTCGTCGACGACAAGAATACGGGCCATCAAGTCTCTCCTTTGGAATTGTTCCCGGCCAGACAGCGCTGTATGGCGTGAAACAAATCGGTTTCTCGAACCGGCTTCTCCATGACCGCGCTGCAATAGCGATCACTTAATTCCTGTTGGGGCATTGCTTCCATCGATCCGCTGCACAGGATCAGCGGAAGATCGGGCCGGATCGAATGGATCGCCTGAGCCATCTGGATGCCGGTAAGTCGTGGCATATTGATGTCGGTGATTATGATATCCCACCGGTCGGGTTCGCTCTCGACGGCTTGAAGGGCAAGGGTGGAGTCGGTCATGCCGGTTACCTCATAGCCTTTTCGTTCCAGCGATTTCCTTAACACCGTTACAATTTGATCTTCATCATCGATCAGCAATATACGGCCAAATCCTTGCCCGTCGGCCAGTGGCTCGTCCGCCGGCGCCTGGATGTCGCCCTCCTGACGGGGGATACGAATCTCGAATTTCGTTCCTTCGCCGGGTGTTGAGTCCACATGAATGGATCCGCCATGCGACCGGATAATACCCTGGACCGCCGCAAGTCCGAGACCGGTACCTTTGCCCACGTCCTTGGTCGTGAAAAACGGGTCGAAAATCTTCTGGAAAGTGTCGGGTTCTATACCGGAGCCGTTGTCACTGACGCTGAGCCGAATGTGCGCGCCAGCCGGTTGTGCACCCATCCACATGGCGCTGCGGTTGCCGTCTTGTTGGAATACTACCCGTTCCGCCGGCCCTGTGGTGTCTGTCCAGTTGTCTGGTTCCGGTGGCCAGTCGGGAGAGGGGCTGGCGTCACCGAGGTCAACGATCAGCTTACCCGGCTTGTCACCGATTGCATCACGGGCGTTGATGCAAAGGTTCATGACGATCTGATGCATTTGGGTCGGGTCGCCAAATATCGGCGCGGATCCGCCCAGCCTGGCCTCTGTTGTGATCGATTTGGGCAGCGTGGCCCTCATCAGCGCCAGGGTTTCCTCTGTCACGTCATGAAGGTCGATAAACTCGAATCGAGCCGCGTCCTGGCGAGCAAAGGAAAGAATTTGCTTCACCAGGTCTTTTGCCCGACTGCCCGCGCCGGTAATGGCGTCGAGTTCTTCGCGACCCGGCGCCTCAGGGACGATATCTGCTTCGAGAAGCTTGGCGTTGCCCAGGATGATCGCAAGAAGATTGTTGAAATCATGGGCAATTCCGCCGGCGAGGGTCCCCAGAGCGTCGTTCTTTTGCGCCTGATAAAATTGCGCCTGAAGCGCCGCGCGCTCGGTTTCCGCTGCCTTGCGTTCACTGATATCCGTCCAGATGCCCAGGACGCCGCCATCTTCGGTGCGGCGTTCGGTTGACCGCATCCAGCGCCCGGTCGACAGCCGCCGTTCCATATTGGTGGTGCCATTACGGTGCTGCTCCATACGGCCCTTCAACCAGTAGGCCCCATAGGCGTAATGGCCGCGCTTGCGGTCGGCGGCGACGCCGGCCCGCAGGATGTCCTCGAACTTGACGCCTGGCACGATAAGATCGGTGCATTCAGGATAAAATTCCTTCCAGGTTTCATTGCTCAGCATCAGACGGTCTTCGGCATCGAACACCGCAAATCCGCCCGGAAAGGCCTCGATCGCTTCTACGAGTTGCCGGTGTTTCAGCCGTGCGTCTTTTTCGGCGTTCAGCCTGCGGCTCGCCTCCTGAAGAATTTCCTCGTTCTGTTTCTGGCCGGTCCGGAAGTTCTCCGACACGTTGCGCAGGATTTGATTTACGGCAATTGTAAGTTCGCCAATTTCGCCGTCGGCGGGATCCTCTATAACCCACTCATGGGCATGGCCCAGATCGCCACCGGCGCCGCGGATAGCCTGATGAATCGCAAAAACGGGTCTGAGCACTGCCCTGTTCAGCGCGATCAGCAACACGATGGTCAGCGCCGCCGCGACGGCCAGAACCCGCATGATAATTGAAATAGTGTAGTCCGTCAGCAAGTCCCCGATATGGGAGGAATCGAGCCGGACAGCGACCCGATAGGGTGCGCTGAGATCAGCCGGAGTCCAGTAGGTTTCGAAACGGGTGCCGTCTTCCGTGCGTTTGAATTGATCGTTGGGGGGCAAAGGGTCAGCCGTAGCCCGCCGCTGGCCCAGGCGTAGCTCGACGGATTCTCCCGCGGCCCACAGGACTTGGCCGTTTTTGCCATAGAGGACAAAGCCGACGATCGGTGTTCGGGAAAAGACCAACTCACTGTGGCGCATGAGCGATTCCCGCAGATGGTCGGTACTTTCCGATAGCAGGACCGTTATGGTCTTGGCGCCCTGCAGCTCGAGGTCGTGAAGCAGTTCCTGCTCACGGTTCAGGTAGGATGGGACGAAACTGATAGCATTGACCGTAAGCAGGGCAACGAATAAATACAGCGCGATTCGTCGTCCGAGCCCGGATTATTCACGGTGGTCGGATGGTTTGAGCAAGGCGCGTGGTATCGTCCG
>JAQBTY010000514.1 GCA_027624735.1 Pseudomonadota bacterium
TCGCGGATTTTCCGCATCCTGAAATTCACCCCCACGCGGCTATACGCGCCCATCCAAAGCCGCCAAACTCTCCCCAACGGGTAAAACATGGTGATGACGTTCACGCGAACATCGCTAAATCGAACAGGGCGAGGAAGACATGGCGAAGAAATACAACATTCTGCTTTTAGGCGCGTCCTACGGCTCGCTGCTGGCGACCAAGCTGATTCTGGCTGGCCACGACGCCAAATTAATCTGCCTGCCTGCCGAGGCCGATTTGATCAATGCCGAGGGCACTTTGGTGCGGATGCCGGTCAAGGGGCGCGAGGGGTTGTTCGATATCAAGTCCGGCGACCTGCCCGGCAGCCTATCCGCCGGTTCCCCGGAATCGGTCACCGCCGCCGACTACGATCTCGCGGTCCTGGCCATGCAGGAACCGCAATACCGTTCCCCGGGCGTGAGAGCGCTGCTCGACGGATTGTCCAAGGCCGGCGTGCCGCTGATGTCGATCATGAACATGCCGCCGCTGACCTATCTCAAGCGGATCAACGGGCTCGACACCAGCGCCTACCGCGAAAGCTATGCCGACGCGACGGTTTGGGACAGCCTTGATCCTGACCTGATGACCCTGTGCAGTCCGGACCCGCAGGCGTTTCGCCCGCCGGACGAGCCGGTCAACGTACTTCAGGTGCGGTTGCCGACCAACTTCAAGTCGGCCCGCTTTGCCTCCGATGAACACACCGCGATGTTGCGGCAGATCGAGGCGGATATCGAAGCCGCGCGCTATGACACCGGTGACGGGCTGGTCGAGTTGCCGGTGAAACTGCGGGTCCATGACTCGATCTTCGTGCCGATGGCCAAGTGGTGCATGCTGCTGGCGGGCAATTATCGCTGTGTCCAAGCCGACGACATGCGCACGATCAAGGACGCCGTACACACCGATCTGGCGGAGACCAAGGCGGTCTACGATTGGGTTTCAGAGCTATGTGTGTCCCTGGGCGCCAATCCATCCGACATGGTGCCATTCGAGAAATACGCGAACGCCGCGCAATCGCTGATCAGCCCGTCCTCAGCGGCCCGCGCGCTTGCCGCCGGCGCGCCGAATATCGAGCGTGTCGACCGTTTGGTGCAATCCATCGCCGCCGGTCGGGGCAAACAGTCCGACGCGGTCGACGCCACCGTCGCGCTGGTCGATGGCTGGATAGAACGCAACCGGGCCAAAGCCGGCTAAGGTGTGCCGGGTATTGCACGCCGCCTGGTATGAATGCCGCCTAGTATAAACGCGCCGGGCCCGCCAATCAGGTTCTGGAAACCGGTGACATGCCGGCGCCCGAGGCCGGGACGAAGTTCGGAACAGTGGTGGTTGAGCCTGAATAAGCCGCACCTTCCGCCAGGGCGACCGAACACCGCAGCCGATCAGGTATGGAGCCGCAGGCGGGGCCTATCCGGGCAGGTCGGTACGGACCTCACTGCCCATGGTGGTCATCATTCGGGTTAGAATTTCAGAAATCTGGTCAAAGGTGAACCGGCCACCGCGCGCCTGACTTCGCTCTCGTTCGAGGATGTGCACGCAATGAAACAACGCCGAGCAGGCAAACCCAAGCACCCAATAGCGTTGCTGCGCCGTTCTCAGAAACTCCCGTAACGGAAGAGGATCGCGATCGTTATAAAATGTTGTATACGCCGCATCGTATTCCCGAAAAACGCCGATCGTGTTCTTTAGCAGCCTTTCATATTTGCCGAAAACCTGCCGCTTGTGCATTTCTAGATTTTCCATGTAGCTCGCATTTGCAGCCGCGTCGAGCGGGCGTGACTGATTCGAGCGAAACCACGCGGACAATTCCCGTATCCCATTGATATTTGAAGAGAAACTGTATTGATAATAGGATACGCCCTTCCAACCTGAGAAGACCTTATCCACCTCATCGGCCTCAATCCGAAAAGCTTCAACGAAAACCCGGGCCTCCGGAAGTGACGGATCCCAAATAGCATCAACAAACCGTTTCGAACTCCGTTCGTCTTTTTTACTATCGCTTGTTTCGTTGCCTCCCAACGCAAATCCAACGATTTTTTTCGTCCGTTCAATAATAATTTTCTTGATTTCAAATTCTTCCTCTGCGGAAAGATCGAAGATACTTCCCGTATAGGTAAATTTCGACCGGTCGAATGCATCCTTCAACAAAAACGGGTCAAGGGAAGGCGTCGTGTCCAACAAGTGAAGGCGCTGAAGGTCTCCGCCATCCGGGCCCTCCAAGTTGAGCTCAAGCCCCATCATCCCACGCAGCAACCGCCCATAGCCTCGCTGACGAAGATAAATCGCCGAGCCCCCTTCCGCGACGCGCTCCACATCATCCGGGATATAAATTCCGGTCTCGACGGGTCGGTCATTCTCCTGAAAAGGAGATTCTTCGCCAAAATAAAACCCGTCGAGCTCCGAAATATCTATTTCGAAATTCGGATATACCCCGACTCTCCGCGGACCCGAAAAAGGCTGGTATTTTCGCTGAAGAGGGATTCTTATCGG
>JAQBTY010000515.1 GCA_027624735.1 Pseudomonadota bacterium
GAACCCTACCGATATTCCCTTCTGGCAAGCCGCCAGACCGAGGCCGAGCGCGACATGGGTCTTGCCGGCTGAAACAGCTTGCCGAGAAAATCCCACAACGCAATTTTTTCCTCGATCGCCGATAGCGCGGTCTGGGCAGCGGCGCGAAGAGCGGCGTCCGGTTCCATGAATTGCCCGGTAGCGTCTTTGTTCAATAGGCCGCGGAGACGGCCCATAACCCTGGGATCGGAAAATTCCCCCAATGACCGGACGGCGGCGATACGAATGTCCGCCGTCGCGCCATGGGTGAGTTCCGCGGCGGCGAGCGCCCGCACCAGTTCGGTTTTAACGCCCGCATCCTGTTCCCGCTCCAGCGCTTTCCGGAGAACGGCGATCTGTTCCGCCTTGGGCGCCTTGAAGACCGCTTGGGCAGCTTTAAACCTTTTTGCCGGGTCCTTGCTCACCAAGGTCAATCCGCCCAGCGCCGCCTGAAGGACGCGGCGGACCCGGTTGTTGAGCCGCAGTTTTTTGATATCGCTTTCCTTGAGCTTGGGCAGGCGCGCCATCGTCAGGGGATCGACTAATTCAAAATTGTCGCCTGACGGCGTCGCTATCACCACGCGCTTGTCTGATTTGATCCGGTATAGATTACGAGCCAGATAGGCTTCGAGGATCGCGGCGACCCGCTCATCGCCGGTTGCCGCCAGCGTGTTGATGGCCTTGATCTTGGCGTTGTAGCTGGCGGCGCCGAGCTGCTGGATCGCAGTGGCCAGATATTGGTCCGCAGCGAATGCACCTGTCGGTGCCATGAGCCCGCATAGCAGCGCGAGGACGAGCCATAGTCGTTTAATTTTGTCAGCCATCTTGTCCCGCCGGTGGGAAGATGACGTCCGGGCGCCCCTTTTTAGGTTGGGGCGCCCGATCCGCCTTTTGTTAATCCGACGCCTACGCGCCGTTTTATCGTGTATTGGTCAGTTGTACTTGGGTTTGACGCAATTGCCGCAGACCCAGGGATATTTCCAGTTCGCCGTCAGCTTCTTGCTCTCGGGCAGGAAATCGCTCCAGGCGTCGCCGGCGACCGGGCCGGAGGTCTTCCAGACCGTTTCAAACTGACCATTCGCCTGAATTTCACCGATCAGGACCGGCTTGGTCAAATGATGGTTCGGCAGCATTTCCGCGACCGTCCCGGTCAGGGATTTTACCCGCTGGCCATACATGGCCTGACGAACCGCATCGACATTGGTGGACCCGGCCTGTTTGACCGCCTGCACCCACATCTGGAAGCCGATATAATGGGCTTCCATGGGATCGTTGGTGACGCGCTTCTTGTCTTTGATGTAGGAAATCCACTTCTTGATGAAGGCCTTGTTTTCCGGCACATCGGCGCTCATGAAATAGTTCCAGGCGGCGAGATGGCCGACCAGCGGCTTGGTGTCGATGCCGGAAAGTTCTTCCTCGCCAACCGAGAAGGCCACGACCGGAATGTCTTCGGCCTTGATGCCCTGATTGCCCAGTTCCTTATAGAACGGCACGTTGGCATCGCCGTTGATGGTCGACACCACGGCGGTCTTTTTACCGCCGCTGGAGAATTTCTTCACATCCGCGACGATGGTCTGCCAGTCGGAATGGCCGAACGGCGTATATTTCTCCATGATATCGGAATCCTTCACGCCTTTGGTATGAAGAAACGCGCGCAGGATCTTGTTGGTGGTGCGCGGATAGACGTAATCGGTGCCGAGCAGCACCCAGCGCTTGGCGGCGCCGCCATCGGCGCTCATCAGATATTCAACGGCGGGGATCGCCTGCTGGTTTGGCGCCGCACCGGTGTAGAACACGTTGCGGGAACTTTCTTCGCCTTCATACTGAACCGGATAGAACAACAGGCTGTTGAGTTCTTCAAACACCGGCAGCACCGATTTGCGCGACACCGAGGTCCAGCAGCCGAACACCGCCGATACCTTGTTTTTCTGGATCAGTTCGCGCGCCTTCTCGGCGAACAGCGGCCAGTTCGACGCCGGATCGACGACCACCGCCTCAAGCTTCTTGCCGAGCAAACCGCCCTTTTTGTTCTGCTCGTCGATGAGCATCAGCATGGTGTCTTTCAGCGTGGTTTCGCTGATCGCCATGGTGCCGGACAGCGAATGAAGAATGCCGATTTTGATGGTGTCGGCCGCTTGTGAAGCGGTCGTGCCGGCCAAAAGCGCGGCTGTGGCGAGCGGCAAAACCAGCCGCCGAAATGTATTGGTGAGTTTGACCATAATTTCCCTCATTGGATTTGATTCGTTGCGAATTACAAAGCGTAATTTGCAAGAACCGTGCCAAACGGGAAAACACGGTTAATATATTTTTAAGATATTGAGAACAAACGGTTAATACAGGCCCAGCCCCACAGACCGCAGCCTTCCACAAGACATAAAATTGCCTAATTAATAAGCATAACTGAAATTATGACTATTAAATATGCAATTTTGACAACGCCCGTCGCGGCTTATCCCGTTGACTCAGGTGGCGCTAGATGTAGT
>JAQBTY010000061.1 GCA_027624735.1 Pseudomonadota bacterium
ACGTATCAGACAATTTTCGCGTCATATCTCCAAAGGATTTTCGGGTTCTGACGTGAGCGGAGTATATAAGAATACGAAACAATATTTCAATGGCGGACGATGAATAGCTCATTTCGGAGCTGGGTCCTCACTGACGGCAAACAGGGGATGGAAAGCCAGTGTCTCGGTCTCATGGAGGCGCTGGATCTGAAACCGGAGATTCTGCGAATCGCGCCGCGCTTCCCGTGGTCGGCTTTGCCGCCGCAATTATGGCTTGCCCCGCTCAGCGCGCCAGGACCGGACGGAGATCGTCTCGCGCCCCCATGGCCGGATCTGCTGATTTCCACCGGACGCCAGACGGTGGCGCCGGCGCTCGCCATCAAACGCCTGCAAAAAGACCGGATCGTCGCAATCCAGCTTCAGAACCCGACCGTGGGTGCGGCGAAATTCGATCTCATCATCGCGCCGGCCCATGATAAATTGTCGGGGGCCAATGTGGTGTCGACACTGGGCGCCCTGCATCGCGTTACGCCAGAACGGCTGAAAACCGAAGCCGCGGCGTTTGCCGGCCAGTATGCCGCCCTGCCCCGGCCGCTCGTGGCTGTGCTGCTCGGTGGCGACAACCGGCACTTTCGCATGACCGCTGAATTGGCGGACCGGCTGGGCTCATTGCTTGCTGACGCCGCGAGGCGCCATGGCGCGGGGCTCGCGGTCACGGCATCCCGGCGGACCAGCGCCGCGAACCTGCAGCGTATCCGGCAACGGCTTGAGGGCTGTCCAGTGGATATTTGGGACGGAACCGGCGCCAATCCCTATTTCGGCATGCTGGGGCTGGCCGATTCAATCGTGGTGACCGGCGATTCGGTCAATATGGTGTCGGAAGCCGGCGCCACGGGCAAGCCTGTCCATGTATTTCAGCTCGCAGGCGGTTCACGCAAATTTTCCCGCTTTCATGCGGCGTTTGAAGCCCAGGGGATAACCCGGCCCTTCCAGGGGAGCCTGGAGAATTGGCGCTATACGCCGCCCGACGATGTCGCCAGGGCAGCCGCCGCCGTCCGCGATCTGCTTGCTTAAGGTCGAACCCGGTCGGTCAAGGCAATTGAACTTTCGGGGGACCACATTTAAGAGTGGGGTCCTTCGCGTTTAAACCCTTCGGGAATTCCATGTCCGCCATCGACCTAGACGGATTCAGCGCCACGCCTCTGGTCAGCGATCCTTATGACCATCTGATCGTTCCCGGATTTCTGAAACCGGAATCGGTCGCGCAAATCGACAGGGATTATCCGGCCATCGAAAGCCCGGGAAGCTTCCCGCTGGATACGCTGTCACCGGGTCCGGCCTTTACGCACTTCATGGGGGAACTCAGGGGGGCGGCGGTGTGCCGGGCGTTCTCCGAAAAATTCCAGACAGATCTTTCGCCCTACCCGACCACGATCACCGTGCGCGGCCACAGTCAGGCGAAGGACGGCTCCATCCACACAGATACGCCAAGCAAGATTCTGACTGTCCTCATCTATATGAATACAGAAGCCCTGACCGGCGATGGAGGACGGCTTCGGATCCTGCGGTCAAAGGATGATCTGAATGACTATGCGGCCGAAGCGCCGCCGACCGCCGGCACGCTCCTTGCGTTCCGTCGCGGCGCCCGGTCCTGGCACGGTCACGAAACCTTTGTCGGCCCGCGCCGGGTCATTCAGCTGAACTGGGTCACCGACATGGCCGTCGTGCGACGGGAACAGCGCCGCCATCGCTTCTCGGCCTGGACAAAGGCGCTATTTTACCGCCTCGGACGAACGGGTTAAACAATACACCCATGGCACTGACTATCGAAACCTTCAGCAACGTCAAAGGCGGCAACAGCTTTTACAAGGCAATCTCGCATCCGCTGGCGGCGAAGAAAGCGGCGGCTTTGATCGACCAACTGGCGAATGCTAACACCGTTGGCATCTATGACCCGCTCGGCCTCTATTCCGGATTCGCCGAATTTTATGACCTTAACGCAGTCTCCATTCGGCATGCTTTTGTCCAGGACATAGAACAAATAGGCCAACTGGTCGCCGGGTGTAGCGCCCGGCCGGTAACGGAGCTGAGCGGCGCCAAAATCGACACGCTTCTGGTCGCCGCCTTTGACCCGGGCCGGCTGATCGAACAAATTCATCATCTGATCCCATCCGGCGTGTCAGTTCGGAGCTTCGACCATTTGCGGCTCGACGATGCCCTCCTGACCAACCGGCAGGCCTATCTCGACCGGGTGAATTTCGCCACCAACTTCGCTTTTTTCCGCGATGAGGACGGCATGCATACGCGACTGGTGTCAGCCAATTACTGGGCCGGCTACGGCGCCAGGCAAGTGGTGCTGCATCTGATCCTGTTCGACCATGACGGCGCCGTGCTGGCCGAATGGGACGAAGCGTTGCCCGATGGGCCGTGCAGCGTTCAAATCGACAGCCAGACGGTGCGCGCGCGATTCAACACCGGTCCGTTTACGGGCCAGCTCTATATCCATGCGGTCGGCATTGCCGGGCATGATGTGGTCAAGTACGCCCTCGATGTGTGGAGCGACGACGGAACGGAACTGTCCTGCACCCATGACGCCAATGCCTGGCCGGCGAATTTATATGCCGGCCTTCCGGCGCCGCATGAGGGCGAAGACATCGTGCTGTGGATCCAGAATTCACACCCCTGCCAGATCCCGGAGAATAGCGTCGGGCTTAATTTGATGGGCGACAGCGGCGTTAAGTGGCTGCCGGACGCCATTCCGCCCTACGGCACCTGCCGCGTGGCGGTCTCGGACCTGTTACCCGACACCGCCTGGCCCCAGCAAATCGAGATCCAGGCCGGCAAATATTTCGTCCGGCCACGTTATGAGGTGACCGACGCCCGGAAAAGGCGGCGCATCGCGCATGTCAACGTGGAACGCACCGATCTGAAACCCGATCCCGCCATCGCCGAACTCGGCAATCTGATGGGTAAGGGATTTATCCTGCCGGCGCCGATCCTGCCGCCCGACCGCTGGCGGAGTGAAATGCTGCCCACCCCGATGGCGACCTGCCAGGAAGAATTGCCGGTCACCGCGCTGATCATTGATGCGACGGGACGGGAAATGACGCGCCACCGCTTTGGCCGCCTGAAACGAAACCACCGCGACGCACTCGATATCGGCAGCCTGCTGGACGGCAGCGCTTCGCTGCCCAGCGGCTACGGGCACATGGAGCTGATCTATGACTTCACCGATAGCGCCGGTGAAGCGGTTGCCGATGGCTGGCTGCATGGTCTGTTCCGTTATGAAAACAAGGAAAGCCACCATGCGGCGGAAACCAGCTTCGGGGCGCATATCTTCAATACCGTGCTGACCTATCGCGATGAGCCGCAATCTTACGTGGCCCAGCCGCCGGGTCTCAGTACGCGGCTGTTCCTGCGCCTCGGCGCCGCGCCGCTGGATACCATCTGCCACCTGATCTACCCGGCGTCGACGCCCTGGCGCGGGACGTCCAGCACCCAAATCCTGCTGTTCGATTCCAGCGGTCAAAAAACCGCCGAGCGCGAGCTTGGCATCCCCTGCGGCGGATCACATCTGTGGCATTACTCGGAAATGTTCGACGCGGCCGAGCGGACCCGCGCCGGCGATCGGGCCTATGTTGTCGTTCGCGACCCAACCTGCCGGCTTTTCGGCTATCACGGATTGCTCAGCCCCTCGGGCGCGTTCAGCCTGGACCATATGTTTGGGTTCTAGTGCGTCGTTAAGCGATCATTAAGCGAGCCGGTGTCTTTTCGGCCCGGACGGCCACCATCGCCCTTCATCCCGCCTGCCCCGCCGTAATAATTCGGTAAGAATCGTGGCATACAGTCCGCCGCCAGTCGGTCCGGATCAACGGTCGATTTATGGAATTTTGGGAAAGGAAGACACATGGCCACTAAAGCCGAAATTATCGATGCCGTCGCCGGCATCTGCGATGTGAGCAAGGCGGAGGCCCAGCGCGCGGTCGACGCGGTATTCGTTACGATCACCGACAACCTGACCCGTGGCGAGGAAGTGCGCCTTACCGGCTTCGGAAGCTTTTCCGTCGCCCAGCGTTCCGCCCGTTCCGGCCGCAACCCGAAGACCGGCGAGACGATCCAGATCAAGGCCTCCAAGCAGCCGAAGTTCAAGCCCGGCTCGCCGCTCAAGGAAGCGGTGAACACCGGCAAGAGCAAGAAAGCCGCCTGATCGGCGACATCGGGTCCGTTCGCGGATCAAAATGAAACGGCCGGGAAAATCCCGGCCGTTTCTTTTTTGACGATCCGCTTACCGGACGCAATACGTCGAATTTGAGGTTATTTAGGACCGCACGATTGACTGAAAGAGCCGCGTCACGATAGGGCGTGTGACCCGTATACTGGAAAAATTTGAGCCAGCCGGTCAGCAGCACGGTGCATCGTGTACCGGAATTGTCGCCGAACGCGGCGACACCAGCCGCCGGACCGATCTAAATCTGGCCCGTGTTAAAGGGCACCGGCAGGGTGGGGGACACGGTAGTAGTCCGGGCGCAGGCCTTGGTGGTGATCGCGTCTCGGAAGTGATGCCCCCGGGCCCACCGGCCGAGCTATGATAGGCCAGGACGCCGGCCCCCCGCCCGACATGCCGCCGGTATCGGCTGTGGTATCGGCTGTCGGAAACAATCCGCAGCCGAAAAGTGCGTGTCAGCCAACCCGATTCGGTTGTACTTATCCACAGAATTTCTCTGCGACCCTTGCCGGATTGGCAAACAACCATTGACAGATACTCCCCTGAAGCAAACGCTTCCGCCATGCGGTCGGAGCCGTGTCAAAAATATCAAAAACCACATCACCGGGAAGCCTAACAGAGGAGACAAAGAATGGCTCGTATCACCCTCAATGTGGATGGCGCCAATCATACGATTGACGCCGATCCCGACATGCCGCTGCTGTACGCCCTCAGAAACGATCTGGGGCTCAATAACCCGCATTTTGGCTGCGGGCTTGCCCAATGCGGCGCCTGCACCGTCCATGTTGACGGAGAGGCGACCCGGTCCTGCGTCACGCCGGTGGGCAGCGTCGGCAGCGCCAAAGTCGTAACCCTTGCGGGTCTGGGAACACCCGAAAAACCGCATCCCTTGCAGACCGCCTATGTGGCCGAGCAGGTGCCGCAGTGCGGCTACTGCATCAATGGCTGGATCATGACCGCCGCCGCGTTGCTGGAGAAAAATCCGAAACGATCCGACAAGGAAATTCGCGACGGGCTTGCGGGTCTCAAATGCCGCTGCGGCACACACATGGCGATACTCCGCGCGGTCAAGCGCGCCGCCAAAGAAATGGCATGAGGGAGGAACAGGCGATGACAACCATTCAGGATTTGACAATCGACCGCCGCACGGTTCTTAAAGGCGGCGGCGCCCTCGTCGTCGGCTACGCGCTGCCGGGCTCGACGATTCCCGAAGCCAAGGCCGCAATGGCTCAGGCCCGCCCTCTGTCGCCGGTCTTGCTGGACAGCTATCTCTCGATCGTCCAGGACAACAGCATCACGGCTTATTTCGGCAAGATGGATATGGGCCAGGGGCTCGACGTCGCCATCGGCCAGATTGTGGCCGAAGAACTCGATGTGCCGTTCGATCGCGTCACCGTGGTGATGGGCGACACCGCGCTCTGTCTCGATCAGGGGGGCGGCAGCGCCAGCGCCGGTGTTCAGCATGGCGGCAAGCCGCTGCGCAATGCCGCCGCGGAAGCGCGGCGTGTTCTTGTCGAGCTTGCCGCCAAGAAATTCAAGGTCGCGGCCGGCAATTTGGAGGTTTCCGACGGCATGATCTCGGTCGCCGGTGATGCCTCGAAAAAGGCGAGCTACGGCGAGTTGATCGGCGGGCAACACTTCAATGTCACCATGAAGTGGAACAGAAAGTACGGAAACCGCCTCGACGCCTCCGGTAAAGCCAAACCGAAACCGGTCGATCAGTACAAGCTGGTCGGACAATCCATCCCGCGTAACGACATCGCCGGGAAGGTGTTTGCCTCAACGCAGTTTATTACCGACGTGAAGGTACCGGGCATGGTGCACGGCCGCGTCATCCGGCCGCCCAAGGCCGGCTCACAACCAATTGCCGTCAACGAAAAATCGATCCACAAGATTCGCGGCGCCCGTGTCGTCCGCGAAAAGGATTTCCTCGGCGTGGTGGCGGAAACCGAATGGGATGCGATCCGCGCCTCGGAAGCTATCGAGGTTACCTGGTCCGAGCCCAAGGGTCCGGTCTTTCCGACCATGGACAAGCTCTACGATCACATCCGGGAAGCGCCCGTCATGCGGTCCAGCGCGGGAAGCGGTTTTGGCAAACAGGTCGATTTCGACGAAGGTCCGGTCAAGAAGGCGTTAAGCGGCGCAGCCAGAGTCATCAAGGCGGAATACGAATGGCCGTTCCAGTCGCATGCCTCCATGGGGCCGGCCTGCACCATCGTGGATTACCGCGACAATGTCGCCACCTTGTGGACGGGGTCGCAGAAACCCCACCATGCGCGCGACGGTGTCGCCAAGATCCTCGGTCTGCCGCAGAACAATGTGCGGGGTATCTGGGTTATCGGTCCTGGTTCCTATGGCCGCAACGACGCCGGCGATGCGGCGATGGACGCCGCCCTGATGTCCAAGGCAGTGGGCCATCCGGTCCGGGTTCAGGGTATGCGAAACGAAGGACATGGCTGGGATCCCAAGGCGCCGGCGTCTGTATCCTTCGGGACTGCCGGGCTCGACGCACAAGGCAACGTGATCGCCTATCACTTCCGGACCAAGGCGTTCTCGGCCGGTGACATGTCCTCGGGCGAACGCAACCCGAGCGATACCTATGCCGGCATGCTGACCGGCTGGCCCAACGCCACCGTCTACCGGCTGGCCAACCCGGCGGAATCCTATGGCTTCCCGAGCAAGCTCAAGTTCTGGGAGGTGATCCCGCCCCTGCTGCAAAAGGCGTCGCCGTTGCGGACCGCGCATTTCCGCGATCCGCTCGGGCCGCAACTGCATTTTGCCAGCGAGTCCTTTATCGACGAGCTTGCCTCGGCCGTTGATGCCGATCCCGTCCAGTTCAGACTGCGGTATCTCAAGGATCCGCGTGATGTGGCCGTGATCAAGGCGGCAGCGGAAAAGGCAGGCTGGGAAACACGCCCGTCGGGACGAAAGGTGCCAAAAGGGGATGGCATGGTTCGCGGCCGCGGCATCGGTTACGCCCAGCGCAACGGGGCAACCATCGCGATCATCGCCGAAATCGAGGTCGACCGCAAGACGGGGCGCATCTGGCCCCGCCGCTATACCGCGGCCGTCGAGCACGGCCTCGCCATCAATCCGGAAGGCATAAGGCTGGCGACGGAAGCCAACATCATACAGGCGACCAGCCGGGCCCTGATGGAGGAGGTCAAGTTCGATCAGTATAACGTGACCAGCGTGGATTGGGAGAGCTACCCGATCCTCGAGACCCCTGACGCACCGGAATCGGTCGATGTGGTCATCCTCAATCGCAAGGACCTCTCGCCGCGGGGCGCGGGCGAACCCTCGACCCGCCCGGTAGCCGCGGCGATCGCCAACGCCTTTTTCGACGCGACCGGCGTGCGGATGCGGCGGGCGCCGTTCTCGCCGGCGAACGTCAAAGCCGCACTTGGCTGATTGACCACAAGCAAAAAAAGGGCGGCCCCAACCCGGGGCCGCCCTCTCTTTCCATCCTGTTGATCGCAACCCTGTTTATCGCAACAATGAGGCGCGGGTGTCTTCTTACCTAGGCTCGGCGCCGGCCTCGTTTGTCAGCAAATGGGCGATTGCCTCGTAGGGCTGGGCGCCAACCACGCCATGACCGCCGGCGACGAAGGTCGGCACGCCGGTGACGCCGTACTGGCGCGATTTTTCCCAATCGGCATCGACCGCCTCCTTGAAGCGTCCCTCCTCGAGAACCTTGCGGGCCTCCTCACCCGGCAGTCCGACGGATTCCGCGATCCCGACCAGAATGTCAATCTCCGCGATATTGTGATTATCGACAAAATAGGCCTTATACAGAGCGTCGTGGATCGCCTCGCCCCCCGGCTGGGTATCGGCCCATTTGCCGAGCTCCTGCGCCCGGCGGCTGTTGTAGGTATTGGCCCGCTGACCGTAGGGCAGGCCTTCGCCATCCATCAGCCCCTTCATGCGGTCATACATGGCCTTTGGATCCATGCCGCGCTTGGCATACATTTCCGCTACCGAGTTGCCCTCCTGCGGGGTCTCCGGGTGCAGCGGGAAATGAACCAGCTTCACATCGATGTTGAAGGTATTTTTCAGTTTTTCAATACGCACGGTACTGAGATAACACCACGGTCAGACGTAGTCCGTGAAAACCTCTAGCGTAACGGGGTCGGCCATGGCCGTTCCTCCTGTGATCTGGGGCCAGTATTAGATGGTAAACAATGCCATGGGCTCCGTTTCCCCACAACAGCCTCCCTCCATAAAAAAGCCAGCGATTCGCTCGGGAAAGCGGCTAAATTCGACCAGCTTTAGAGTTAATTTATGATTCCGTGATCATATTCAGTTGTCTCCATCCATGCAGGTCCCCAATGAAGAAAAACATTGAAATCGGTCAACGTTTCAGAAGCTGCAATTCGGGTTTGCACGCCGTGTGGGTGGTCGATCGGCTTATGAGTTCCCCCGGCAACATCACCCATGTCACCATCGTGCGCGAGGGCGCGCCCGCGGATTCGAAGACATTTTCGGCGGTGGCGCTGCAGGACCAGTCCAGGTTCGAACCGGTCCCAAGCGCCGGATAGCGCGTTTCCCACTCACGTGGATCAGGTATCAGAATGGGCGATCACCGGCGATCGATGTGCGGTGAAGGTGCCGGATGCCGGGCGCGACAATGCCGCCTACTGCCAGATGGGCGGTGCATCTGTTATCCCAAAACACAAGATCGCCGACCCGCCATTTATGCTGATAGATAAAGACGGGATTGATCTGGTGGGCAAACAGCTCATCCAGTAGCGGCTGGGCGTCCCTATCGTCCATCCCCTCGATGGCGACGGCAAACCGCGGCGTGGCAAACAGCGATTTCCGCCCCGTGACCGGATGGGTCCGCACCATGGGATGGACCGAATCCGTTACTTTCACGCTGTAATATTTATCCACATCGATGCCGCCGGAATCGGTAATCGCGCCCCGCGGGTTACGGCGGCGGTCCCGGACATGGATCGCCTTAAGCCCGTCGATCCGGCGCCTGGTTTCTTCCGGCAAGGTCTCGTAGGCGAGATACAGATTGGCCCAGGCCGTATCGCCGCCTTCGTCGGCGACCTCCAGCGCATGGAGCATGGAGCCCATGCTCGGCCGCTCGGCATAGGTCAGATCGGTGTGCCAGAGCTCACCGGCGAAGGCTGCGGTGGCGCCGGCATATTGGCCATTGACCTGGCGGTTGCTCAGGATCAGCACTTCGGGAAATTCCGGGTGGAGGAATTCACCGGACACCCGAACCACCAGATCGCCGAACCGGCGGCTGAAAGTGACCTGCTGTTCCGGGGTGAGGGTCTGGTCACGCATGACGATCACATGGTGATCAAGCAGCGCCTCGGTAATCGCGCCGATCAACGCCGCATCAACAGGACCAGAAACATCGATACCGGTAATTTCAGCGCCGAGCGGTTCGGCCAGGCGCGTCACATTCAAGGAAGTCATGGAGAGATTTCTCCTCCGATCAAATTCTATGCCTCGGCGGTCAACCCGGTTGGGCATGAAATACCGGTGCCACCCAACCCGCAATAGCCGCCCGGATTCTTAGCCAGATATTGCTGGTGGTATTCCTCGGCATAATAAAATTCCGGCGCCTCCAGAATTTCAGTGGTGATGGCGTCATAGCCCTTGCTCTGTAGGGCCTGGTTATAGGCGTCCCGCGACGCCTCGGCGGTGGCCTTTTGTTCGGCTGAATAGGTGTAGATACCGGATCGGTACTGGGTCCCCATGTCATTGCCCTGGCGCATGCCCTGCGTCGGATTATGCCCTTCCCAGAAGATCCGCAGGATCTCGTCATAGTTGACCTGTTTGGGATCGAAGACCACCAGCACCACCTCATTGTGGCCGGTCTGTCCGCTGCAGACTTCCTGATAGGTCGGGTTCCGAGTATGGCCGGCGGCATAGCCGACCGCCGTGGAATAAACCCCGGGCGTTTGCCAGAACAGCCGCTCCGCCCCCCAGAAACAGCCGAGCCCGAAGATGGCGGTTTCCAAACCAGCCTCGAACGGCGGTTTCATGGCATTGCCGTTGACGAAATGCTTGCCCGAAACGACCAGCGGGTTGTCGCGTCCCGGCAGCGCCTGATCGGCATCGGGAATGGACGATTTGTTCGGTGAAAACCACATGGCGAACCTCGCTCGGAAATTTTGTCTCTCGCCAAGATAGGGGCTCGCAGCGGCTACGCCAAGTGGTACGTTGACATAACTGATCTGTACCATCGCCAATTTGTGCGCGTGACAGAGCCGTCGCCACGCGGGTACCCTGCGACCGACGCCCCCATGGCAGCAAGGAATGTGAGATGGAAGGATCAGGACCGGACGGATCGTTCATGAACATGTCGCACTGGGGCGCCTATCGCGTTCACGTGCGCGATGACAGGATGGTCGGGGTCACGCCGTTCGAACGCGACCCGGAGCCGTCGCCGCTGATCGAGGGGATGGCGGATGTCGTCCATCATTCCTGCCGCGTAGCCGAACCCATGGTCCGCAAGGGGTTTCTCGAACGCGGCCACAACAGCGACCGGGCCGGCCGCGGCGTGGAACCCTTCGTCCCGGTGTCATGGGATAAGGCACTCGATCTGGTCGCCGCCGAGCTGGCGCGGGTAAAGGTCGATCACGGCAACAAGGCCATCTACGCGGTTTCGGGTTGGGCCAGCGCCGGCAACTTTCATGCCGCCAGGCAGCAGCTCAGCCGCTTCCTCAACCGGTTCGGCGGCTTCGTCGATCAGGTTACCAACTATTCCTGGGGCGCGGCATCGGTGATCCTGCCCCACGTCGTCGGAACCACGGCGCCGGTCGGCAACCCAACCGCCTGGCCGACCATCATCGCGAACACGAAGATCATGCTGCTGTTCGGCGGCATCGCGGCGAAGAATCACCAACTCGCCAAGAACGGCGTCACCGCCCACGAAATGACCGGCTGGCTTCAGGATGCCAGGGATGCAGGAATCGACTTCATCCAGATCAGCCCGATCAGGGACGACATGGCGGACGATTTGGGAGCGACCTGGTTGGCGGCGCGGCCTAACACCGATGTCGCCATCATGCTGGGTCTCGCCCACACGCTGATTGCCGAAGGGCTGCAGGACGATACCTTTCTCGCGCGCTACTGCACCGGATTCGGGATTTTCCGAGCCTATGTGTTGGGTCATAGCGACGGCGTTGCCAAGGATGCGGACTGGGCGGCTGCGGTCTCGGGCCTTTCCCCCGACACCATCCGCGATCTGGCGCGGCGGATAGCGGCGAACCGCACGATGATTTCGGTCAGCTATTCCGTCCATCGCGCCGACCATGGCGAACAACCCTGCTGGATGGCCGCCACGCTGGCCGCCATGCTGGGCCAGATCGGCCTGCCCGGCGGCGGATTTGGGATCGGCTACGGCTCGAACGGCCTTATCGGCAAACCTTCGCCGCAGGTGCCGCAACCCGGCCTGCCCATGGGATCGAACCCGACCGGCGAGTACATCCCCGTCGCGCGCGTCGTCGATATGCTGCTCAATCCCGGCGCGCCATACGATTTCAATGGCGAGCGGCGAACCTATCCCGATATCCGCATGATCTACTGGTGCGGCGGCAACCCATTCCACAAGCAACAGGACATCAACCGCTTCCTGCGCGCCTGGCAAAAGCCCGAAACCATCATCATTCACGAACCCTGGTGGACACCGGCCGCGCGGCGCGCCGACATCGTGCTGCCGGTCACCACCACCCTTGAACGCAACGACATCGGCGCGGCGCCCAAGGAACGATTTTATATCGCCATGCAAAAGGCCGTGTCGCCGGTGGGGGCTGCCCGCAACGAATACGAAATCTATGCCGATCTCGCCGAACGGCTGGAATTCCGCGATGCCTATACCGAAGGCCGGAATGAAATGGACTGGCTGCGGCACATGTACGATGTGGCGCGCCAGAAAGCCGCGCGCAAACACCATCAAATGCCCGATTTCGATATTTTCTGGGCGGACGGCTATATCGAATTCCCGGCCAGCGAAACCCCGGATATCCTGTTCGAGGATTACCGCGAAGACCCCGCCGGCGCGCCCCTCAAGACGCCGTCCGGCAAGATCGAAATCTTTTCCGAAACCATCGATAGTTTTGGCTATGACGATTGCCCCGGCCATCCCGTCTGGATCGAACCGGGCGAATGGCTGGGCGCGGACCGGGCGGAAAAATTTCCGCTCCACATGCTGTCCAACCAGCCGCGCCACCGGCTGCACAGCCAGATGGATTTCGGCGCCGCCAGCCAGGCCAGCAAGATCATGGGCCGCGAGCCGGTGCAGATTCACCCCCTTGACGCCGCAGCACGCGGCATCGACGACGGCGACATCGTCCGCATTCACAACGACCGCGGCGCCAGCCTCGCCGGCGCAAGGGTTACCGACAACATCCGTCCCGGCGTCATATGCCTCGCCACCGGTGCCTGGTTCGACCCCCTCGACGCAGCCGACATCGGATCGCTCGACAAGCACGGCAATCCCAACGTGCTGACGCTGGACAAGGGCACATCGAAACTGGCGCAATGTTGCACGGCACAATCCACCTTAGTGGAGATCGAGCGCTATGACGGCGACGTGCCGCCGATCACCGCCTATGATTTACCGGCCACATCGGCATAGATAATTCAGGCGCGGTTGACTATAGGGCGGCGGCGTCGCAATTTCAGAAATCAATTTTTTCAGCGGGAGACGGCCGCGAGGCTGGCAAAACATATGGATGACGTGCGTGGGTTAAATTTCATTAATGGCGAATACCGGCGCGGCAGTTCCGGCAAAACCTTCGACAATATCAGCCCGGTCGACGGCTCTCTGGTAGGGGTGGTTCATGAGGCGGGTGCGTCCGACGTGGACGCGGCGGTCAGGGCGGCGCGGGCCGCGCTTAAAGGACCCTGGGGCACCATGGCCTTGGCCGAGCGCCTCAAGATCGTCTGCGCGCTGGTCGATGGCATCCAGGCACGGTTCGATGATTTTCTCGCCGCCGAAGTGGCCGACACCGGCAAGCCGGTCAGCCTCGCGTCCCATCTGGACATCCCGCGCGGCGCGGCGAATTTTCAGATATTCGCCGATATCGTGCGCAACCATCACGGCGAATCCTTCATGATGCCGACACCCGATGGCACCGGCGCCGTCAACTACACGGTCACAAGGCCCAAGGGCGTCATCGCCACCATCTGCCCGTGGAACCTGCCGCTGCTGCTGATGACCTGGAAGGTGGGCCCGGCCATGGCCTGCGGCAATACGGTCGTGGTCAAGCCATCGGAGGAAACACCATCGACCGCCGCCATGCTGGGCGAGGTCATGAATTCGGTCGGCGTGCCGCCGGGGGTCTATAACGTCGTCCATGGTTTCGGGCCGGGCTCGGCCGGAGAATTTCTGGTCAAGCATCCCGGGGTGGACGCCATCACCTTCACCGGCGAGACCCGCACCGGCGAGGCGATCATGCAGAACGCCGCCATCGGCGTGCGCGACGTCTCGTTCGAGTTGGGCGGCAAGAACCCCGCCATCGTGTTCGCCGATTGCGACATGGACAAGGCCGTCGAAGGCACCATGCGCTCGGTCTTCGCCAATTGCGGTCAGGTCTGCCTCGGCACCGAGCGGGTCTATGTGGAACGGCCCATATTCGACGAATTCGTCGCCAGGATGAAACAGGGCGCGGAGGCGCTGGTGTGCGGCCGCCCGGAGGACAAATCCACCACCATGGGTCCGCTGATCAGCCAGGAGCATCAGGACAAGGTGCTCGGTTTCTACAAACGCGCCGAAGCAGAAGGGGCTACCGTCGTCACCGGCGGCGGCGTCCCGGATCTCGGCGCCGAGCTTGCCAAGGGCGCCTGGGTAGAGCCCACCATCTGGACCGGCCTGCCCGACGATTCAGCCATCATCACCGACGAGATCTTCGGCCCGTGCTGCCACATCCGCCCGTTCGATAACGAGGACGAGGTCATCCGTCTCGCCAATGACACGCCCTATGGCCTCGCCTGTTCCATATGGACCGAAAACCTGTCGCGCGCCCACCGCGTCGCGCCCCAGATCGAGGCCGGTATCCTGTGGGTCAACAGCTGGTTCCTGCGCGATCTGCGCACCCCCTTCGGCGGTTCGAAACAATCCGGCATCGGCCGCGAGGGAGGAACGTACTCGCTTGAATTCTACACCGACATGAGCAATGTCTGCGTGAAGCTGTAAGAACGACAACTGGCGCGGGCGGGTCTGAGACCGGCCCGTTACCGGTACCAGAAAACACGCTAAATGATGCCTGCCGATCTCAGGCCGTCGAGTTCCGCATCATCCAATTCCAGTACGGATCGCAAGACATCCTCCGTATCGGCGCCGAGCACTGGCGGTGTGTGACGATAGCTGACCGGTGTTTCCGATAGCCGCAGCGGGTTGGCAACCAGCGGCACGTCCCGGCCGCCGACCGCATCATGCGGCATGTTGATCACCATGCCGCGGTCCCGCACGTGCGGATCGGCGAAAACCTGATCCACCGTATTGATGGGCCCGCAGCCGATGGTCAGCCGTTCAAGCTCGGTCAGCCATTCCTGCGACGGCCGGGCCGCGAGCACGGGCTCCATCGCCGCGATCAGCGCGTCGCGGTTGCCGACCCGCGCCCCATTGGTGCCAAAGCGCTCATCCGCGGCCAGTTCCGGGCAGCCGGCGAAGTCGCAAAACCGTTTGAACTGGGCATCGTTGCCGATGGTCAGCATGATGTGGCCGTCGGCGGTGGCAAAAACCTGATAGGGCACGATATTGGGATGGCCGTTGCCGAGCCGCTGCGGGTTTGTCCCGCCAATCAGATAATTCATTGCCTGAATCGACAGCCATGCCGCCTGCGTGTCGAGCATGCCGATATCGATATATTGCCCCTTGCCCGTAACTTCGCGCGAACGCAGCGCGGCGCAGATCGCAACCGTCGCATACATTCCGGCCATGATGTCGGCAATCGGCACGCCTGCCTTCATCGGCTCGCCGTCCGGCTCGCCCGTCACGCTCATGATGCCGCCCATCGCCTGGATCAGCGGATCGTAACCCGGCCGGTCGGCATAGGGTCCGGTCTGGCCAAATCCCGTGATCGAGCAATAGACAATGCCGGGAACGGTTTTCTTCAGGTCGTCATAGCCGAGACCGTAGCGTGCCAGATTACCCTTCTTGAAGTTCTCCACCACGACATCCGATTTCGCCGCGATCTCGCGGATCAGCGCCTGCCCTTCGGGTTTGGAGATATCGATGGCTACCGAGAGCTTGTTGCGGTTCGCACCCATGAAATAGGCGCTCTCCACCGTGTCGTTGCCCGCGTCGTCCTTCAGGAAGGGAGGTCCGAAACGGCGCGTATCGTCGCCGCCGCCCGGTCGCTCGATCTTGATAATCTCCGCCCCCATATCACCCAGCATCTGCGTACAGTAAGGGCCCGCCAGGATGCGGGTAAGATCGAGAACGGTAATGCCGGAAAGCGGCCCGTTATTGTCGGACATGTCGATAACTCCTGAAATAGGTTCCCAACCTCATACGACATGCGCACCGATCACGAAAGGGCCCGGTTGACAGCCTCGACAACGATCTCCACGCTCGATGCATCATGAAGGCGGGGGGAGCGCATCGGATGAGCGGCATCGAAGAGAAACTGGTGGCAATGGGGCACAAGCTGCCCGAGGCCTTCGTCTACCCCAACTCCAACCGAACCGGTTGTGTCGAGGCCGGGCATCTATTGTTTTGCTCCGGCCACCCACCGCCCGTAGATTTCGGCAATGTCGTCCATGGCAAGGTCGGTGGC
>JAQBTY010000062.1 GCA_027624735.1 Pseudomonadota bacterium
ACAGAGCAAGGCGGTTCAGGCGCACCTTTCCGGCGGCGAATGTGATAATTTTCGTCATTGTCTAATCTCCAGAAACCGGGCCGAGACCGTGCGTCGCCGCACCATATCAATTAGCTTCACCATTATGTGACAACCCCCTTGGCAAATCGTGGCTAACACGGCATTGTGCGCCCGCCCTAAAGCAGTCTCGGGGACAAAGAACACAGACGTATGAAAATCTCTATACCGAAGGAACGCCGGGCGGACGAAGCACGTGTTGCCGGGTCACCAGATACGGTCAAAAAATTGATCGGTCTCGGGTTCGATGTCGTGGTCGAAACGGGCGCTGGCGAAGGTTCCTCCATTGCCGATGATGACTTTGCCGCCGCGGGCGCTTCCATTGCTGCCGATGAAGCTGCCGCGCTGAGCGACGCCGACATTATTTTAAAGGTGCAGCGTCCCCTGACAGCGTCCGAAGATGGGCCCGACGAAGTTTCGATGATGAAGCCCGGCGCGATCTTGGTCGGGATGCTGTCGGCCCTGTCCTATCCGGATCATGCGCAACAATACGCGGCCGCGGGTCTTACGGCATTTTCGCTGGAACTCCTGCCGCGGATCAGCCGCGCCCAGTCGATGGACGTTCTGTCGTCGCAATCGAACCTTGCCGGCTATAAGGCGGTGCTTGATGCCGCGCATGAATTTACCCGTGCCATGCCGATGATGATGACGGCGGCGGGAACCATCCCGCCGGCCAAGGTGCTTGTTCTCGGCGCCGGGGTTGCCGGTCTGCAGGCTATCGCGACGGCGCGCCGCCTGGGCGCGGTGGTGCTGGCGTATGACGTCAGGCCGGCCGTCAAGGAACAGGTTGAAAGCCTCGGCGCCAAATTTGTCGAGGTCGATCCGGATGCAATTGAAGGCGCCGAAACGGCGGGCGGCTATGCCAAGGAGATGGCTGCGGACTATCAGGAGAAACAGGCGAAAGTGCTGCACGAAACCCTGAAAAAGCAGGATATAGTGATCTGCACGGCCTTGATTCCCGGGCGGCCCGCGCCGGTGTTGATTACCGAGGAGATGGTCAAGGACATGCGGCCGGGGTCTGTCATCGTCGATCTCGCGGTCGAGCAGGGCGGCAATTGTCCGCTGAGCGAATTCGGCAAAATTGTCGTCAAGCACGGGGTAACGCTGGTTGGTCATGCCAACGTGCCGAGCCGTGTCGCCGCCGATGCGACCGCGATGTATGCCAGGAATTTACTGAGTTTCATAACGCCGTTGGTCGATACGGAGACCAAGGGCCTGGCGATAGACTGGTCCGACGAAATTATTGAGGGATGTCTGATAACGCGCGACGGTGCCGTCGTTCATCCGGGCCTTAATACGGTCGTTCATGTGGGCCTTGGCAAGACGGAGGCGGGCTGACAATGGATCCTACAAGGTAGTTGAGGCGGCGAAAATGTCGGCTGAAGCGAGCGGCGGCGACTCATTGATTATGCTGTTCACGGTTTTCGCGCTTGCCGTGTTTGTCGGGTACTACGTCGTCTGGAATGTCACCTCGGCGCTGCATTCACCGCTGATGAGCGTGACCAACGCCATATCCTCCGTGATCATCGTCGGCGCCCTGATCGCCGCCGGCCCAATGGAAGTGCATTTTTCCAAGGTGATGGGTTTCATCGCCGTCGTGCTGGCGTCGATCAACATATTTGGCGGATTTGTGGTTAGCCAGCGCATGCTCCAGATGTTCCGGAAGAAGGGTTAGGGATAGTGTTAGCCGACCTGACCGGCATCGCGTATCTGATCGCCGCGATCTGCTTCATTCTCGCGCTTCGCGGATTGTCGTCGCCCGTTACGGCGCGGCGCGGCAATTTTATCGGCGTCGCCGGTATGGTCATCGCGATAGCGACGACTCTCGCTAGCCCCCATGTGCTGAGTTACAGCTGGATCGTGGTCGGTATCCTGGTTGGCGGCTCGATCGGCACCATTATCGCGCTGAAGATCCAGATGACGGCTTTGCCGCAACTGGTCGCGGCATTTCATAGCCTGGTCGGGCTGGCGGCGGTTTTCGTTGCGACAGCCGCTCTCTTCGCGCCGGATGCCTACGGTATTGGTTCGGTTGGCCAGATCGGCACGGCCAGCCTGATCGAAATGTCGGTCGGAACGGCCATTGGCGCAATTACCTTCACCGGCTCCCTCATCGCTTTCGGTAAGCTGCAGGGGCTGGTCAGCGGGGCGCCGCTGGTTTTCCCCGGTCAGCACCTGCTAAATGCCCTGCTCGGGCTGGCGGCGGCAGCGCTCGTGGTCTGGTTCGCGACGACCGAATCCTATGTCGCCTATTGGGGCCTGGTCGCGGTAGCCCTGGTTCTCGGATTTCTGATTATTCTACCCATCGGCGGCGCCGACATGCCGGTGGTTGTATCGATGCTCAATTCCTATTCTGGCTGGGCGGCCTGCGGCATCGGATTTACGCTTGGCAATACGCTGCTGATCATCACCGGCGCGTTGGTGGGCTCTTCCGGCGCGATCCTGAGCTACATCATGTGTAAGGGCATGAACCGGTCCTTCTTCAACGTCATCCTGGGTGGGTTTGGCACCGCGGAAGGCGGCGTGGCGGCGACTGGTCCGACCGATCGAAATGTCCGTCAGGGCAGCGCCGAGGATGCCGGGTTCATCATGCAGAACGCTTCCAAGGTGATCATCGTGCCGGGCTATGGCATGGCGGTCGCGCAGGCGCAGCATGCGTTGCGTGAAATGGGTGATGTGTTGAAGGCGGCAGGTGTCACGGTTGCCTATGCGATCCATCCGGTCGCGGGCCGGATGCCGGGCCATATGAACGTCCTGCTGGCTGAAGCCAATGTGCCCTATGACGAGGTATTCGAGCTCGAGGCGATCAACCATGAATTTTCGACCGCCGATGTGGTTTATGTGATCGGCGCCAACGATGTCACCAATCCGGCGGCGAAAACCGACCCGACAAGCCCCATTTACGGCATGCCGGTGCTCGACGTTGAAAAAGCAAAGACGGTCCTGTTCGTCAAACGGTCGATGGCGTCAGGCTATGCCGGCGTCGATAACGAGCTGTTCTTCCGCGACAACACCATGATGCTGTTCGGCGACGCCAAGAAGATGACCGAAGAAATACTTCAGTCCTTGCATTGAACCGCCAAAAAGCGTTGATCCTTGTCATTCTTCGCCCCATATTAAGCCCATGACGCTTCTTAAGATTGCCCGTATGGGACACCCGGTTCTGGTTCGCCGTGCCGACGACATCCCTGATCCAACCGCGCGCGAAATCCGCAACCTGGTTGAAAACATGGTCGAGACCATGATCGATGCGCAAGGCGTGGGGCTTGCCGCGCCGCAGGTCCATGTGTCGAAGCGGGTCATCATTTTCAGTTCGCCCGAGGGACGCAGCGATGCGGACTCACCCAAGACGGATTTCTCCCCCCTTACGGCCCTCATAAATCCTGTGATCGAGATATTGTCCGAAGAGCAGGATCTGGGTTGGGAAGGGTGTCTCTCCATTCCCGGCCTCTCCGGCGCCGTGCCGCGCTACCGGCATATTCGCTATAAGGGATTTGCGCCCGACGGCAAGGCCATCGATCGCGAAGCGACAGGGTTTCATGCCCGGGTCGTCCAGCACGAATGCGATCATCTGGACGGTATTCTCTACACCATGAGAATGCCCGATCTTTCCATGCTGGCCTTTACCGATGAGCTCCGGCGCCACAATCTGTCTGGAGATGGGGAATCCGATGGCGACGACGACGGCGATGACGGCGACGACGACGGCGATGACAGCGAGTTCGAGTAACGTTTCCGTCGACCGTCAGGAGAGCCGTGACCGGCTTCTGCTTGCCGCGCTGCCTCATATCACGTTCGACGGATGGACGGACAAGGCCTTCCAGGCCGGCATCGCCGATTGCGGCATGGCGGCATCCGATTTCCGGCGGTTCTTTCCAGGCGGTGCGTGCGATGCCATCGACCATTTCAGTGGCTGGGCGGATCGCCGGATGGTGGCGGCCCTAGCCTATCATGCGATCGACGAATTATCCGTCCGCAATAGGGTGGCGCTGGCCGTCAGGCTAAGGCTGGAAGCCTTGGCGCCCTATCGCGAAATTGTTCGCCGGACACTTGGCCTGCTGGCCCTGCCGCCCAATTTGGCGCTCGGCGCACGCTGTCTTTATCGTACGGTCGACAGCCTGTGGCACGCCATCGGCGACCGGTCGCCGGATTTCAATTTTTATACTAAGCGCGCCCTGCTGGCCGCCGTCCTATCGACTACCACGCTTTACTGGCTTGATGACACGACGGACAATTGTGAGGGAAGCTGGGCTTTTCTCGATCGACGGGTCGTCGATGTGATGAAGATTCCGAAGCTCACGCAACGTCTGGGCCGGGCGGTTGCCCGGTTGCCGGATCCCTTGCGGATCTTGCGCGCCGTCCGCGACCGCTGGCCGGCTTAATTCCAGTGTTTCAGCGCGGCGTCGACACTGTCCGGCGCCCAATGATCCGCCAGAGGATAGAGCCGTGTCATATGTCCCATTTTCCGGCCCGGGCGGGTTTCCGCCTTACCGTACAGATGTAGTTTTGTCTCTGGCGTCCGCAGAATATCGTGCCATCGCGAAGCCTGATCGCCGATCAGATTTCGCATGAGGGCATTGCTAAGTCTGGCGGGGGTACCCAAAGGAAGTCCACAAACCGCGCGGACCATCTGCTCGAACTGATCGGTCACACAGGCATCGAGGGTCCAATGGCCGGAATTGTGCGGCCGTGGCGCGATTTCGTTGACGAGAACTTTTCCATCGCCGGTGACGAACATTTCCACTGCCAGGAGTCCGGTAAGGTCCAGCGCCTCAGCCATGGACACGGCGATTTCCCGGGCCTCTTTCGCGGTCTTCCGCGCAATTCGCGCCGGTGCGATGGTTACATCGAGAATGTGATTGGCGTGCTGGTTCTCGACAACGTCATAACACTGGATCTGGCCGTTCGGGGCCCGCGCAACGATGACGGATACTTCGCATGTGAAGTCGATGAAGCCCTCGACCACCGCCTTTACCCTGTCGACGCCATCCCATGCCTCATCGAGTTGTTCGCGTGTCCGGATCATGGCCTGGCCTTTGCCGTCGTATCCCAACTGCGCGGTTTTGAAGACCGCCGGCGAGCCGATCGTATCCCAGGCGCGATCCAATGCCGCCGCGTCGTTGATCTCTGTCCAAGGCGCCGTTGCAACGCCGAGGTCGTTGAGAAATGTTTTTTCCAGGACCCGGTCCTGGGAGATTTCGAGGCACCGTACATTGGGCCTGACCAGTGTGTGTTCGCTCAGCCAGGTGGCCGCGTCCCGGGGAAGGTTCTCGAATTCGAAGGTGACGACATCCGCGATCGCCGCGAAGCGGCGCAGCGCCGGAGGGTCGCCGTAGGGGGCCGCGATGACGGTGTTGCATACCTGCGCCGCGGGGTCGGTTTCCGATTCGCAAAAAACCGCACAGCGATAGCCCAGCCGCGCGGCGGCCAGCGTGATCATGCGGCCAAGCTGACCGCCACCCATAATCCCGATGACCGAGCCAGGCGGCAGAACCGCCCCTGAGTCAGTCGTCATTGGCCATGCACGGGGGCATCGGCAACCGCCGCTGTCTGGTTTGCCCGCCATTTATCCAGCGCATCGGCGATCTTTTCATCCATAAGCGCCAGCACCGCGGCCGCAAGCAGGGCGGCGTTAACGGCTCCGGCGCGGCCGATGGCCAGTGTGCCGACGGGAATTCCCGCCGGCATCTGGACGATCGACAGCAAACTGTCCATGCCTTTTAGAGATTTGCTTTCGACGGGAACCCCGAAAACCGGCAGCGGCGTCATGGCCGCCAGCATCCCGGGCAGGTGAGCGGCGCCCCCGGCTCCGGCGATGATTACCTTTAATCCGCGTTTTCGGGCATCCTTCGCGTAGGCGACGAGCCGGTCCGGGGTGCGATGCGCCGATACGATGCGCGTCTCGCCGTCGATGCCGAGCGCTTCCAGTATATCGGCGGCATGATGCATGGTTGTCCAGTCGGACTGACTGCCCATGACGATACCGACGCTTGGTGCGGTGGTCGCCCGCTTTTGTCGTCGGGCCGGCGGCTTGGCCATGAATTGTACCGTAAATTGATGAATGGACGGGCATTATAAGGGCGGCCCGCGCCGGCGCAATGGCCGGAAATGAGCGATACCTAAGTATTCCTTAACAATATCAGCGTTATCTGGTGCCCGGCAGCCGCTGAAGCAGGTCTGCGCAGTTTGGGAATTGGCAACTGGCCAGCCATGAAAATTGGTGATTTAAAACCGACTACACCGGTTGCCCGGTCCGCCGCGCGCTACGCCCAGACCGGCGAGGCGACCGCTTCCACTCAAGCCCGGTCCATCGCCGATACGGCCAGCATTCTGGGCATTCCCGATGCCGAACTGACGGCAAAGGTTCGCTCCGCCATCATGCAATTGATGGAGGAGGTGGAAGCGCTTCGTCGTGAGCTCAACCAGAGCCGCCAGCGCATCTCCTATCTTGAACAGCTGGCCGATCAGGACGCGCTCGCGCCGGCGGCCAATCGTCGCGCCTTTGTTCGGGAGCTGTCGCGGATAATGGCCTTTTCCGAGCGATATGAAACCGAAAGCAGCCTGATTTATTTTGATGTGAACGGTCTCAAGCCAATTAATGACACCTATGGCCATCCGGCGGGCGATGCAACGCTGATGCGTATCGCCGATGTGCTGGTTGAGAACGTTCGCGAATCCGATGTGGTGGGGCGTCTGGGTGGTGACGAGTTCGCCGTAATTCTGTCGCAGGCCAATGCGCCGACGGCGTCTGAAAAGGCCGCCTCGCTGGTTGCCACCATAGAAGCGCAGCCGCTTGACTGGAATGGCGAAGAAATTCCCATAAAAGTGTCCTACGGCATCTACACTTTCAAGGGCGGCGACACCGCCGGGGACGCCTTGGCGGCGGCGGATCGGGCCATGTACGCGCATAAGATGGCCCACAAACGGGTGTCCCGCGGTTAGTTTCGTGTTGGCCGGCGAACGCGCTCAGGCTATGGAATCGGGAATAAGAATGCTGCGCAGACGCAGAATTTCGTCCTTGAGAATCAGTTTCCGCTTTTTTAGGCGCTGGACCTGGATTTGATCGAACGAGCTGCCGCCGATGATCTGATCGATGACGTCGTCCAGATCCCGGTGCTCGCTTTCCAGTTGGGCGAGGCGGTGGTTTGTGGTCTCCTGATCTTCCATTATTCGCGGTGATTTCAATCTGCCACAACAATATCTAACAGAAATTTTATGGCTTGGTTAAAATGAATTTTTATTTACCTAATTGTATCGCCACATTGCGGGGCAGAGTTGGTCATGGCTATTGAACGCATCGGAATCCTGACGAGCGGTGGCGACTGCGCGGGGCTTAACGCCGTTATCCGCGCCGTCGTGCATCGCGCCATACAAGGTTATGGTTGGCAAGTCTTTGGAATTCATGAAGGCACGCGCGGATTTATGAAGCGCCCCGTGGCTTGCGAAGAGCTTCATCTTGGCATTTTCACCGGTAATATCCTGCGCATGGGGGGAACAATTCTAGGGACCACGAATGAGGGCGATCCGTTTGATTTTCCCATGCCGGACGGCACCCGCCAGGATCGATCAGAGGAAATCATAGAAGGCTATCGCCAACTTGGCCTTGATGCCCTGATCGCGGTCGGGGGGGATGGCTCGCTCGCCATTCTGCGGCGACTGGCCCAGCAGGGCGGCCTCAATCTGGTCGGCATTCCCAAGACCATCGACAACGATGTTCCCTTCACCGAAAATTCCATCGGCTATATAACCGCCGTCAATGTCGCCACCGAGGCCCTGGACAGGCTGCAACCCACGGCGATGAGCCATAGTCGGGTGATGGTGTTGGAGGTCATGGGCCGGGAGGCCGGTCATATCGCCCTGAATTCCGGCATAGCCGGCGGCGCCGACGTTATTCTTATTCCTGAAATTCCCTATTCGCTGGATAAAATCCGGAACAAGATCGAGGGTGTAAAGCGCGAGCAGGGCCGAAATTTTTTTCTGGTCGTGGTTGCCGAAGGGGTGATGACGGAATCCGGTGTGCCGGTGACCGTCACCGACGCGGATGGCCACAAAAGACTGGGCGGTATCGGACATCATCTCGGCAGACGGATTGCCGAGGAAATCGGCGCTCAAACCCGTGTAACCGTTCTTGGCCATACCCAGCGCGGCGGATCGCCGACGCCGCAGGACAGGCTCTTTGCCTCCGCCTTTGGCGTTCGCGCCGTTGACATGGTCGCCGAAGGGAAATTTGATCGAATGGTCGCCTGGTCGAATCGCGACTGTATCGATGTTCCCCTGGCCGACGTCGTCACACAGCCCCACAATGTGGACCCCAATGGACCGGTTGTGCGCACCGCCCGTGGCCTTGGCATCTGTCTGGGGAATTGACGCGGGACCAAAATGCCAGGGGCTAATTTTTTTCCATTTCAGTTTCATTATGGTATTGTGATAATGTTGTTTCGGTGAAGTTTCAGGAGGACAGTATGACAGCTGCGAATCAAGTTACGGACCTTAAGAACCGTCACGCCACGCTCGAAAAGACCATCCAAGACGAAATCGCCCGGCCGCACCCCGATCAGGACATTGTGGTCAGCCTCAAAAAAGAAAAACTCCGAATAAAGGACGAACTGGTCGAACTCGGCGCCGAGTAAGTCGAATTTTTCGACAGGGGCGTTACGCCGCCCCTCAATAAAATTTACGTGCATCCCGTGATCGGAGATGCAAAATGCCCTGTGCGTTCTTGACGCATGCGCAGGGAAGCGCCTACCTGTGTGTTCGCAATAATCAAAAATCATAAAGAAGAAATTTCTAAGGCAGCGGGGAAGCCATGGCAGAGAAATTTGATGCGATCGTTAAACGCTCGCTGACCGATCCGGAGGGTTTCTGGGGCGACATAGCGCGCGGCATAGAGTGGGACAGGAAATGGGATACGGTCCTTGATCGATCCGCCGCTCCCCTCTACCGCTGGTTTTCCGGCGGCCAGTTGAACACCTGTTACAACGCCGTCGATCGCCATGTGGCCGAGGGTCGCGCCGACCAGCTGGCGATCATCTATGACAGTCCGATGACCGGCAGGATCGAGCGCTTCACCTACCGTCAATTGCGGGACCTGGTCGCCCGCTTTGCCGGGGCGCTGACGAATGAGGGCGTGGTCAAGGGCGATCGTGTCATCATTTACATGCCGATGATTCCGGAAGCGGCGATCGCGATGCTGGCGTGCGCCCGCATCGGTGCGGTGCATTCGGTGGTCTTCGGCGGCTTCGCGGCGAACGAACTGGCCCTTCGGATTGATGATGCGGCGCCCAAGATCGTCGTATCGGCATCCTGCGGGCTCGAGCCTGGCCGTGTCGTCGCCTACAAACCGCTCCTGGATGGCGCCCTGGCCCTTGCGCGGCACAAGCCCGACCGCTGTATCGTTGTGCAGCGCGAACAGGAACTCGCCGCGCTTGTCCCGGGGCGCGATATTGCCTGGGATGAGGCAATGGACAAGGCGACGCCGCAGGCCTGCGTGCCGCTCGCCGCGACCGATCCGCTTTATATTCTGTACACGTCCGGGACGACGGGTGAACCCAAGGGTGTCGTGCGCGACAATGGCGGGCACGCGGTCGCGTTGCGCTGGACAATGGAAGCGGTGTACGGCGCCAAGCCTGGCGATGTCTATTGGGCGGCGTCCGATATAGGCTGGGTCGTCGGCCATTCCTATATCGTTTATGCGCCTCTGCTCAACGGCAACACGACAATTTTATATGAAGGAAAGCCGGTCGGCACGCCCGATGCGGGGGCCTTCTGGCGCGTGATCTCCGATCACAAGGTAAAAATCCTGTTTACGGCGCCGACCGCCTTCCGCGCCATCAAGCGCGATGACCATGAGGGGAAGCTGGTCAAGGACTATGACCTGTCCAGCCTTCAAGCGCTTTTTCTGGCCGGGGAACGGTCGGATCCCGATACGCTCGAATGGGCTGAGCGGCACCTGAAGGTGCCGGTCATCGACCATTGGTGGCAAACCGAAACCGGCTGGTCTATTTGCGCCAACTGCATGGGGCTCGAGAAATTGCCGGTGAAGCACGGCTCGCCGTCCAAGCCCGTGCCGGGATGGGATATTCGCGTCCTTGATGAGCAGGGTCGGGAAACCAGGGCCGGGGAAATAGGGGCGCTGGTCGCCAAACTACCCCTGCCGCCCGGTACCCTGCCGACGCTGTGGAAGGCCGATCAGCGCTATCGCGACGCTTATCTGGCCGAATTTCCGGGATATTATAAAACCGCCGATGCCGGGTTCATCGATGAAGACGGGTATGTGTTCGTCATGGCGCGTACCGATGACATCATCAACACGGCCGGCCACCGGTTGTCGACCGGCGCCATGGAGGAGGTCCTGGCGTCCCATCCCGACGTTGCTGAATGTGCGGTCATTGGCGTGGCCGATGAGCTGAAAGGCCAGGTTCCTCTAGGTTTTTTGGTGCTTAATGCCGGGGTCAATCGCCAGTATGCGGACATCTCGAACGAGGCCGTCCAGCTGGTGCGGGATCGGATCGGGCCCGTCGCCTCGTTCAAGACCGCTACCGTGGTCGCCCGGCTGCCCAAGACCCGGTCCGGCAAGATCCTGCGCGGCACGATGCAGCGTATTGCCGATAGCGAGCCCTACAAGATGCCCGCCACGATTGATGATCCGTCGATCCTGGATGAAATCACGGCGGCGCTGCGGTCGGCCGGCTACGCCCGGTAATATCGACGTTCCTTGGTAAAAGTCCGACCAGGTCTGCGTCAGGCGAAAACCGATCCTTGGCGGTTAGGGGTATTGCCCGAACCGAGGCTGCTTTTCTGATAAGCGCTGTGCACCATTTTATGGCTTGCGGGGGGTATCGATGGCCAAAGCTGGCCGATCTGTTGCGCCAGATAAGGGGCCTGAGCCGGCCCCCCCGACCGCAGAAGGGCTTCGCTACGGAAGAACAGGGCGTCCCGCTGGGTCGCCAGCGCACGACCCGCCGCCTCCACAGGCTGAACCGTGGCGCCCGCCCCGGCGCGGGCCGGCCTTCCGCCCTTGTTTGACGGTTGCCCCGGTGGATTGGGCTCTATGTTTTGGACGGTTATCACGTCTTATAATCCTGACTTATTTAAACAACTTATCGATTAAATAGAGATTAATGTCAATAAAATTTTATATAAAATTTCTCTTGTGTTAACCTTAATTGCAATTAATAGATAAAAAAAATAAATTATTAACTTTAAAATACAACTTAATCAAAAAAAACAGAAATACTCTTTCTATAAAATTATGAATACAATAGTTGAGAGCTATTTTAATAAAATAGAAACAATTCAGGCTTTAATCTCGTGTGGTTGGAATATCCACCAATGCCAGCACCGGCCGAAATTCCCATGTAGGGAATCGAGACATTGCAGGATGCAGATTATGAGCGATGCAGTTTCACATCTTGCGCGCCTTGAAGCGGCCTTGGGGGCGGCGGGTGACGTCGCCTATGACTGGGATATGGCCGCCGGTATGATCTCATGGTTGGCGGGGCCCGAGCAATCGCTCATTCTGTTGGGCGGCGGGGGCGCAAGTTCAGCGCAACGGCTTCATGACCGAATTCACCCCGAAGATTTGAGATCTCGTCTTGATGCGGTGGCCTCGCTACACCATCAGAACGCGTCCTTCGAGTGCGAATTCCGGCTTCGCGATGCCAACGGGAATCACCATTGGTATCATGACCGGGGCGCGGCGCAGTTTGACGCCAACGGTAAAATCAGCCGGATATGTGGGGCTCTGCGCCCGATCAGTCAGGAGAAATCCGACCGGGACAAAGTCCAATATCTGGCGAATTATGATGAACTCACCGGGCATTTCAACAAAACCCGATTGCGCGAAGCGCTCGACCAGGCACTGTATTACTGCGGCCGCTATAAAGTTGAAGGTGCGCTTCTCGTTATCGGCATCGACAATATCAATGTCGTAAACCAGGCTTTCGGCTATGAGGTCGCCGATGCGGTCATTGTCGCGGTCGGCCACCGGCTCGACCAGTGCCTGCGTTCGTCAGATACCATTGGCCGGCTAAGCGGCGATTGTTTTGGTGTTCTGTTGAACCAGTGTTCAGAGGACGAATTGCCCGCCGCGGCCGAAAAAATACTTGAGGTTGCCCGAAACACCGAAGTCGCTACGCCGGCCGGTCCGATCCATGTGACCGTTTCCATCGGTGCGGTCATCGTCCCCGATTCGGCGAAAACCGCGACCGATGCGCTGACCAAGGCCGAAATAGCGCTGCATAACGCCAAGCGGTCCGGGCGCAACAATTGGTCGCTTTATCGCTATACCGAGGCGCAACGCGAAGTCCAGCGAAACAATATGGTCATCGCCGAGCAGGTCAAATGCGCGCTGCGCGAAGACCGGCTGCGTCTGTCGTTTCAGGCCATCGTCGATTGCGAAACCCATGAGCCGGTGGTCTGGGAATGTCTGCTCCGAATGGTGCAGCCTGACGGCGAAATCGTCGCCGCCGGCATGTTTATGCCGGTGGTAGAGGAACTGGGTCTTATCCGGCAGATCGACCGCCGTGTTCTCGAACTGGCGGTCGCCGTCATGGTCGAACATCCGACAGCACAGTTGGCGATCAATGTCTCTGGCCTGACGTCGACGGATCAGACCTGGCTGCGCCATGTGGTCGCGCTTCTGCGCGCGCAGCCGGAAGTTGCCAAACGTCTGGTCGTCGAAATTACCGAAACCGCCAGCCTTGAGGATGTTGAGGAATGCGCGCGGTTCGTTTCGACGCTGCGGGGGCTCGGCTGCCGTGTCGCCCTGGACGATTTTGGCGCGGGGTACACGTCCTTCCGTCACCTGAAGATTCTTGCCGTCGACATGGTGAAGATCGACGGCGCGTTTATACGCGATCTGCCCGAAAATCCGGCGAACATGATTTTCATCCGCTCGCTGCTCGATCTGGCCCGGAATTTCGGGCTGGAAACCGTGGCCGAATGCGTCGAGACGCTCGATCAGGCGGAAATGCTTCGCAAGGAAGGGGTCGGGCTCTTGCAGGGCTGGGCCTTCGGCAAGCCGCAGTTCGAACCGCCGTGGCCGAGCGTGCACGATGCCGTCGATGACGCCGATGCAGTAGCGAAGCCGGTACCGAAAATCCGATCCGTCGGCGGCTAAGCCGTTAAATTTATACCGGTAATTTCTCAGGTCTTTCCGCCAAAGCCGCTATCCACAACCGGAGCGTTATGCGTTTAAGTCGATCCGGCCATGAGCCGGTTTCGCCCCTCAAGCCCCCACCCCACCAGGCTTCTTCCCCCTCGTCATTGCCGGACCCAAGTGCGCTTCACGCCCATGGCCACTGGTGTCCGGTTTAATTTTCTTGCGTCGCCTGTGACAGAGGCAAACTGCCTGCTTCCGACGAATGCGCCGGATCAGGACACGAAAATCGCATGCGATAGTCGCAACCGTTGCACCCTATTTTTTTAAACACCATTGTCATCCCGGCTCGCGCTTCGCTTGGCCGCGATGACAAATTAGTTTAATCGCACAGAGTGATGCGAGCCCGCCAACTTCACTTAAATTTAACCCGGACACCAGTGCATCACGTGCGAGGATGACGAGAGGAGAAGGGGGCCAGGGGGCTTTGCCACGTGATTACATTTTACCGGAAACCGCGCTAATTTATGACGAAGCGAATTTTCCACTAGGAGCCCGACCATGAGCCATGTCGTCATCGCAAGCGCCGCGCGCACGCCGGTAGGCAGCTTCAACGGGGCGATCAGCGCCCTTTCCGCGGCTGAACTGGGGACCATCGCCATCAGGGCCGCGCTCGATCGCGCCGGGGTTGAGGCCGGGGCGGTTTCCGAAGTGATCATGGGGCAAATTCTCACCGCCGGCGCCGGCCAGAACCCGGCGCGGCAGGCCTCGATCGGCGCGGGACTTCCCGTCGAGGTGCCGGCCTATGGCGTCAATCACCTGTGCGGCTCCGGCCTGAAAGCGGTGGCGATGGGATTCCAGGCCATCGGATGCGGCGATTCGTCCATCGTGGTCGCCGGCGGTCAGGAGAGCATGAGCCAGGCGCCCCATTGCCTGCATCTGCGCAACGGGACCAAGATGGGCAATGCCGACATGATCGACACCATGATCACGGACGGGCTGTGGGATGCCTTTAACGGCTACCACATGGGCTGCACGGCGGAAAATGTCGCCGAACAGTGGCAGATCGGCCGGGAGGAACAGGATGCCTACGCCCTGCGGTCGCAGCAGCGGGCGGCGGCGGCCCAGACCGGCGGCCGGTTCAGGGATGAAATTGTCCCGGTCCCGATAAAGACGCGCAAGGGCGAAATTCTGGTCGAGGACGATGAATATCCGCGTCATGGCACGACGCTCGAGGCTCTGTCCGGGCTGCGAGCCGCCTTCCGAAAGGACGGCACGGTGACCGCCGGAAACGCCGCCGGCATCAATGACGGCGCCGCGGCTTGTGTCCTGATGACCGAAGAAGAAGCCGGGCGGCGCGCCATTATGCCCCGCGCGCGGATCGTGTCCTGGGCCCAGGCCGGCGTCGATCCCGCGATCATGGGGTCGGGCCCCATACCGGCAAGCCGGGCGGCGCTCGCGAAAGCCGGCTGGACGGTCGATGATCTGGATCTGGTGGAGGCGAATGAAGCGTTCGCGGCGCAGACGCTCGCCGTCGGCCGCGACATGGGGTGGGATGCGGCGCGCGTCAACGTCAACGGCGGCGCCATCGCCATCGGCCACCCCATCGGCGCCTCGGGCGCCCGGGTGCTGACGACCCTGCTCTACGAGATGGAAAAGCGTGACGCCAAAAAGGGCCTGGCTACGCTCTGCATCGGCGGCGGCATGGGCATCGCCATGTGCGTCGCGCGCGACTGAGTTCCGATCCGGGCCGTCTGGTATGGCCAATGTCCAGCCTGTTTTCGCCGTTTTTTTGCGCCCGCGCAGCAGCAAAAACTTCCGCTCTCCTCTCATGAGCGGACGGGGCGGGGGTGCTGGATAAGGGCCGGTTTTGACCCAAAGGCGACCTTTCACACAAAGGAAAATGCCGACTACGAACCGGTGTTAAGTTAGCGTCCGGCGTGCCCGACCTTGTATCTTTTATCCTGATCGCGAACCTTTGTTCCGATAGCGGGCGCAAGGTGTCCACTATCGATGGTGGACACTATCGGGGTTTAGCGGGTGAGCTGGGAGAAATTGGAGAAACTATGACACAAGTCATCGCAGAAAGAAGGCTCTTGTACTCCCTGAAATCTGAATCAGACCGCCGGGAGCTTACTATTAAGATCGGTTTACCGCGGCTCGTTGACAAAGAGGCCGTGGACTTCAGGGCTGATGATGAGGCGGCGGTCTGCACAGTCGAACTTGATGGCCTGGATGAAAGAAACATCGAAGTGTACGGAGCCGATTCGCTTCATGCATTGGTTTTAGCCGTAGACATCGACCCATGTCTCAGAGGTATGACCAAGAAGTATGATTTTTACTGGCCGAGCGGAGAACCTTACTTCGGCGATGCATGAACTGTGCACATATCGCTCATCAAATTTCCCCTCAGGCCGGTAAAGGTCGCCTTCTGGCTGAGGCTGTTGAAGAACTATTTTCGGGGGGCGGCGCCGTAATATTGATTCAAAGCATCACTGAAA
>JAQBTY010000063.1 GCA_027624735.1 Pseudomonadota bacterium
CGACGTATCAGACAATTTTCGCGTCATATCTCCAAAGGATTTTCGGGTTCTGACGTGAGCGGAGTATATCTCCCAAAATATATCGCCATTGCGAACGGGTATTTTGCCGAACAGGGTATCGACGTCGACATGACAACGGCCTGGGGCGGCGACAAGGGCACCGCGATGCTCCTGACTGGCAGGGCAGACATCGTGCTGCAAGGTCCGGAGACCCCGATTTATGTCGAGAACAGCGCATCGCCGGAAAAAACCAAAATGTTCGCGGCTATAACCGCTACCGACGGCCTGTTTTTAATGTCGCGCAAAAAAATGACCATGAAGGAATTCAAATGGAGCATGATCCGCAATAAGACAGTGATGGGCTGGCGTCCTGGTTCCACGCCCGGTCTGTTCCTCGAATATGCGATGAAGAAGCACGGCCTTTCACCTAAAAAAGATGTCAACCACGTCACCAATATTGCGATCCCGGCGCGGGTTGGCGCCTGGATCGGCAACAAGGCGGATTATTCCGTCTTTTTCGAGCCGGACGTTTCCCGTCTGTCACGGGAAGGCTATGCCTATCCTGTCGCGTCGGTCGGCGGCGAAGTGGGGAAAGTCGATTACACGGTCTTTATAGCAACCGACTCTTTCATAAAGAAAAACCCCGGGATCATCCAAGGATGGACCGATGCCATTTACAAGGCGATGAAGTGGGTCGAGACGGCTGACGCCATGGATGCCGCGAAGCGGGTTTCGAAATGGTTCCCCAAAGTAAAAACCGAAGACATTGCAACGGCAATCGATCGGTATAGAAAATTCGGTATTTGGAAAACCGATCCGACGATCCATCCGCAAGCGATCTCTAGCCTGCAGGATATCCTGGTCGAAGGGGGGGTGCTCAAAGCCAACAATCGTGTGGCCTATGAAAAGGTGGTCACCACTCGCTTTTCGGAAAAAGCCAAAAGTAAATAATCGGCGGCAGAGCGAGCGCAAGGCATGACGCATATCGCACCGAAGGTCGAGCTTCGCAATATCGACCTTCGGTATTTCACCTTTGATGGCGAAACGGAAGCTCTGAGCGATTTTTCGCTTGCTGTTTTACCTGGCGAGTTTGTTGCCATCGTCGGCCAAAGCGGGTGTGGGAAGAGTACGCTTCTGTCGCTGATCGCCGGTATCCTCGAACCGACCGATGGTGATGTTCTGGTCAATGGCGCACAGGTCGAGGGCCCGTCCCCGCTCTGCGGTTACATGCTGCAACAGGACCATTTGTTCGAATGGCGAACCATTTTAGACAATGTTTTGCTTGGCGCGGAAATACAGGGGCTTGACCCCGGCGCCGCGGCAACTCGGGCAGAATCGCTGCTTCGTGGATATGGCCTGGGCGACTTCCTGAGCCATTTTCCGCATCAGCTTTCGGGCGGCATGCGACAGCGCGCCGCCCTGGCACGAACCCTTTGTACCGATCCTGAAATTCTCTTACTGGACGAACCGTTTTCCGCGCTGGACTTTCAAACGCGTCTCGCGCTTTCTGACGAGGTTGCCGAAATTCTCCGGCGCGAAGGCAAGACGGTCATTCTGGTCACGCATGATATTTCCGAAGCCGTGAGTATGGCCGATCGGGTAATCGTTATGACCAAACGGCCGGGTCAGGTAAAGGCCGTGCACGACATCAGTTTTAAGGATTCCGGGAACGGGCGGCCGCGTCCCTTCGAGGCTCGATCGCAGCAAGAATTTCAGCAGTATTTTGACCGGATTTGGGGCGAGCTGGATATCCATGTCGGCAACTGATCAAACGACAAGATCGACCCAGGAATCCGTGGGAAATGCTACCGCGGCTTCTGACGCGCCAGACCGTCGTAGCGAGCCAAGCGGGATGTATGTCGCTTTTCTGCAACGCCTGAAACGCCGGCGCCGATTGATTCTGCTCAGTCAATTCGTCCTCCTGGTGCTGTTTTTTGCTATTTGGGAGGTGGCCCCTCGGGCGCACTGGATCAACCCCGTTCTAACCAGCTATCCCTCGGCCATCTGGACGACTTTCTTTGAATTGCTCGGCGATCCCGATAACGGAATATTGCAGCACAGCTGGGTGACTTTACAGGAAACAATTGTGGGATTTACCCTGTCCATGCTTCTGGGAGTCGGCGTCGCAATCATGATGTGGTGGTGGGACTTCTTCTATCGAGTAATCGATCCGTTCATGGTGGTGGCCAACGCCTTGCCAAAGATTGCGCTGGTGCCAATTTTCTATATCTGGCTCGGTGATGTGGCGTCGATTTACGCCATGGCAGTGGCGATTGCGGTCTTTATTACCATACTGATGGTCTATAGCGGGTTTCGCGAAACCGACGCCAACAAGGTCAAACTGGTTCGCACATTGGGCGCCAACAAATGGCAGATTCTGCGTAAAGTGGTTTTGCCATCCAACGTCCCGGTTATGGTCGCGGCGCTCAAGATCAATGTCGGACTTGCCCTGGTTGGGGTGATTGTCGGCGAATTCCAAGCCGCTAAGGCCGGGCTGGGGTACCTGATTATCTTTGGCAGCCAGGTGTTTCAAATGACACTCGTCATGACCGCGGTAACCATGCTCGCGATCATTTCGACGATCATGTATTTGGCCATCATGTACCTGGAAAACACGGTGATGCGGCATCATCGGTAGCGATCGGCAAGCTTCGTCCAATCAGGAGATCACCATGCACAAAATTGATATTCCGGATCAGGTGAAAGAAGGAGTTATCAACCGTCAGGGATATTTGCACGCTATCGAGGTCCTTGAGCCCGGCAAAACGGCGCTCCTCGTTGTCGACATGCAAAATTATTTCATGGCGGATGGCCAGCTCGGCTGCTGTCCGGTTGCGCGTGACATCGTCCCCACTGTTAATCGCCTGGCCGGGGCCATGCGGGACGCCGGCGGTCATGTTGTCTGGATACAGAATGCCACGCCTTTGGAGACTTTGAAAAGCTGGGCCAATCTGCATGCCATGTATAGCGATGAAAAGCGGGAGATACGGCTCGAGGGCATGACCAGAGGGTCTAACGGTTACGCGCTATGGGGCGACCTCGACGTCAGGCCAGAGGATTTGCGAACCGAAAAAACGCGGTACAGCGCGTTTATCAGGGGCGCTTCGGATATTGAAGCGCAACTTCGGGATCGCGGTGTCGACACTGTTATTGTCACGGGCGTCGCCACGAACGTTTGCTGCGAATCGACCGCACGGGACGCCATGATGCTGGGTTTCCGGACCATGATGGTGGCCGATGCCAACGCGGCGCCGTCGGATGCCGAACATAATGCCGCGCTGGCTACCTTCATGAGCTTCTTCGGCGATGTCCAATTTTCCGAGGAAATTATCGAGAAACTGAAGGTGTCGATGCGCTAGTCGCGGTAGGTGGGATCCGCGGCGTCTGCTTCACGCAGCAGCGCCGGCCAATCGAGCGTGCCTGTCACCCGGCCGCCGCGTTCGAACTGGGCGGCGGCATTTTCGCAAACGTCGGGCGGCGGCATCAGCAGCTTGGCGCCGGTCGCCATCGCCAGCAGCTGCGCCCTGCAGGTCTTCTCGAGGTGGTACATCAGCACGAAGGCTTCCGCGATGCTGCGTCCGGCGGTCAGCAGACCATGGTTGCGCAGGATCATGACCTTGTGGTCGCCGAGATCCTCCGCGATGCGTGCCCGCTCATCCAGATCGAGCGCGATGCCCTCATAATCGTGGTAGGCGACACGGTTGTGGAAACGAAAGGCGCCCTGGTTGAGGGGCAGCAGGCCGCATTCGAGCGCGCTGATCGCCATCCCGCCTTCGGTGTGGGTATGCAGCACGCAATGCAGGTCGGGCCGGGCCGCATGCACGGCGCTGTGGATGACGAAACCCGCTTCATTCACGTTATAGGGACTCTCGTCGACGATCTTGCCGTCGAGATCGATCTTGACCAGTGAGGACGCCGTGATTTCCCGGAACAGCATGCCGTAGGGGTTGATCAGGAAATGCGCCGCCTTGCCGGGCACGCGGGCGGACACATGGTTCTGGACCAGGTGCGTCCAGCCGTACAGGGCGACCAGCCGATAGCATGCCGCGAGGTCGACGCGGGTATCCCATTCCTCCGTGCTGACCCGGTCACGCACCGAACCGCTCCCGATATTCGAAACCTTGCTGGCCATTTTTATGCTCCTTTCATGCCGGGAGGACAGTCCCCCCTTGCCGCCATGCCGCGCCGCGCTATTTTTTTGCCGCCTTACGCTTGTCCACTTCGCCCGTGCGCGCCGAAATGGCGTAATTGAGCTTGGATACCAGCGACTTGGGAATAGCGAAAATATCGTTGATCAGATCCGTCAGTTCCGCCCCGGTCATCGAGCGGATCTCGGCGCGCGAGCGTTTCGCGTCGGCCTTGAAGCCGGGGTCGAGCAATGTCTCGTCGAACGCCTTGCGCAGCGCCGCGACCCTGTCGTCCGGCACGCCGGGAGGGGCGGCGATCGGGCGGCCGACCTTTGTCGCCATCGCCAGCGCCCGCGCGATCTGTTCCTTATCGGGGTCGCCCTTCACAAGGTCCTGCAGCAGCGGCACGTGCGGCAGGTCGGCTTCCTTCTCCAGCCCGACCTGTATGAGGAAGTTGAGCTTCTTGTCGGCGATCCATTGCGGTTTTTCGCTGCGATAGCCCGCCCAGGTGTTGGTCGCCCGGCCCTCGACCTCGCCACGCTCCATGGCGAGATACATCTGGCTCGATCCCCGGTAGCCGTAAATGATCTTGAGCTTGGTCCCGACCAGGTAGTTATAGGCGGCGGCGAGCTGCATGGGAATGGCGCCCTTGCCCGACGCCGCGATGATGAGCTGGGTTTTTTTCGCGTCCTCCAGCGTCTTTACCGGCGCCGTGTGATAGGCCGCCATCATCTGGTTGGAGTAGCTCATGTTGCCGAGCCAGTTGAAGGTTCGCATGTCGGCCTTCAACCCCTTGCCGTCGCGCAGCTGATAGAGCGGCAGCCCCTGGCTCACGATGGCCATGACCGAACCGTCCCTGGGCGCCACATTGGCGAGATAATTCGCCGCCTTCATGCCGCCGCCGCCCGGCATGTTGAGGGAGATGAAGGACGGGTTGCCCGTCAGGTGCTTGCCCATATGGCGCGCCAGCAAGCGGGCGAGAATATCGTAGGCGCCGCCCGGGCTGTAGGGGATGATCATGCTCACCTGGCGGCCCTTGTAGAAAGAGGCGGCGGAGTCGGCGGCAACGGATCTGTCCGCCGCGATGGTCACCAAGGTAAATATACCGAATGCGCCGATAGCGCGGACGAGCAGAGTCGTAGTCCGTGATTGCATTTTTTCGCTCCCTGTTTGGCGCGGGTTGCCCCGTCAGAAAAATTTTTCGTGGCAATTTTATTTTTTATTTTTTTGGATTTTATTCCGGCAAGTATCACGCCCGGCCATGATCGCTGTCAACGACCCTTGGTATTAATTGCCTCAGGCCGTCCGCCGCCGCGCGAGAATGGACGCCCGCCCCGCCTGCTACGCCAGCAATTCCCTCAAATGCGCGTTTACCTCGGCGCTGCGGTGGCGGGCTTGTTTGCCGGTGGGGGGCAGGGCCTCGTCGCGGAAGAAGGCGGGCAGTTCGTCGTCTTCCTCGGTAAAGCCGGCTTCCTTGTTGAACGCCCATTCGTCGCGCAATGTCTGCAGGCCGATCTCGCGGTAGAAGCCGGGTTCAAGTGCGGTGCCGCAGGCCTTGTTGATCGCATCGACGATGAAATCCACGTTTTCATTGGTGACCGAGCGGCCGAACAGGCAGAGGCCGAGCGAATCCGCGCTGGCGCACAGCACCTGAATATCGAGGCTCGCCTCGGTCAGTTGCTCGGTGGTCTTGTCGTCGCATTTGTAGCCCGGCAGATTGCCGGTGGTATGGTCCGCGCCCTGGGCGGTGACCATCATGGATATGCCGGTGACCTCGATGACGCGGGGATCGTAGGCGCTGATGCCCTGCTTCTTGATGACCGGCACGCGCGCGACCTTGTAATGCTCGCCGACTCGCGCGGTGCCCTGCGCCAGGAGTCTGCCGCGTTCGGTGCCTTTGCGAATGTCTTCGAGGGCGGCGGCCATGAAGGCGAGGTCGCCGAAGGCACCCTGGCCGGATTCCATTAGCACGCCCAAGGTCGCGCCGAGCTCGATGGTGTCGATGCCCAGATCATTGGCGATGTTGTTCAGCATGGCCACATGATCGGGGTCGGTGAGCCCGCAATTGGTGCCCACCAGCCCGAGGGTTTCGTACTCCATGGGCGACACCATCTCGTTGCCGTCTTCATCGGCATAGACGTTGCTGCACCGGATCATACAGCCCGGCATGCAGGCATGGGTGGTTTCGCCGCCGCGCGCGAGATTCCGTTCGCGGATGTAATCGCCGCCCAGCATGAACGGGCCGGTCTTGGGATCGATGATCTGGCCGGCGCTGAAATTGCGTGTCGGCAGGCCGCCGATGGTGTTGGTCAGATCGCCGACCATGGCGGTACCCAAATTACTAAAGGCCTCGATGGCGACATCGGCGCCGAGCATCTTGCCGTAATCGCGGACCTTGCCCATCAGCGCCTTGCGGTCGTGGAACTGGGGCATCTTGTCCTTGTCGACCACGATGGCCTTGATTTTCTTGCTGCCCATGACGGCCCCGACGCCACCGCGCGCGGCGATCCGGGTGGGCCGTCCTTCCGGATCGGTGAAGCTGATGCCGCCGATCAGTCCCAGATATTCGCCCACCGGGCTGCAGATGCCGAGGCTGACCTTGTCGCCGTATTTCGCAAACAACAGCTTGGCCACGTCGAAATTGCCCTTGCCCAAGTACGGCGTGGCGTCTTCAAACGTGATATCGCCTTCCTTGGGGATTCGCATGACGACCCAGTCCGACGCGGCGCCATGCAGCGTGAAGCCGGCGATTTCCAACTGGCCCAGGGCGAAGGCGAAGGTGCCGCCCGAGTTGGATTCCTTGATGCCGCCGGTCAGCGGGCTCTTGCACCCCACGCTAAGACGGTTGGCGTTTGAAAAATTCGATCCGGCGAACGGCCCGGCGGAAAAGATCAGCGGGTTCTCCGGCGACAGCGGATCGACCGTGGCGGTTCCCTTGGCCAACAGGGTCTTGGCAATCAGATGGCGCCCGGCGCGGACGATGTCCTCGCCATGCAGCTCCTCGGTTTCGACCGACCGGTCGGTGAGATTGATCTGGAGATATCTGCGCATAATTCTGTTTTCCCGGTTCTGTCTTCTGATCGTTATCGGGGGATTATATCCGCCCGGGGCAAACCAGTCATCGTCCTTAAGAAATTCGACGGCATCTCTAATGACGGATTGAGAGCCCATGCCATATCACCAACGACATCATGCGGTCCATACGTCCAAAATGCGGTACTATAATACCGTATTTCTACTGTACATAGGGTTGTTTCACAAAAAACGTTTTTACCCCCCCTCCCACCGGAATGGTTTCGGCGACTCGATAGGGTTAAACTCTAGCCATGCTGACCGCGGAACAGAATGAACGCGTGACCAGAACCGGTCCGGAAACACCGACCGGTAGCCTGCTGCGGCGTTACTGGCAGCCGGCGGCGCTGGTAGACGAACTCGCGGGTGAGCGCCCCGCGGTGGCTGTGCGCCTACTGGGTGAGGATTTGGTTCTGTATCGGGATGAGGGCGGCGGATATGCGCTGGTCGGCAGACGCTGTCCCCATCGCGGCGCCGATCTGGCCTATGGGCGGCTCGAAGACGGCGGCCTGCGCTGCCCGTTTCATGGCTGGCTGTTCGACGGCAAGGGGGCCTGTCTGGAACAGCCCGCCGAGCCCGCCGATAGCGATTTTCATACCACAATCCGCCACACCGCCTACCCCTGTGTGGAACGGAACGGCATCGTGTTCGCCTATTTGGGGCCCGGCGCGCCGCCGCCCTTGCCGGGCATGGATTGCTTCGTCGCACCGGACTCCCACAGCTTCGCCTTCAAGGGGCTGATGGAAGCCAACTGGCTGCAGGCGCTCGAGGTCGGGATCGATCCGGCGCATGCGTCCTTTCTGCACCGGTTTTTTGAAGACGGCGATCCGGCGGCAACCTATGGCCGGCAGTTCCGCGACCGCACCGACGGCGCCGAGATTCCGGTGACCCGATTGCTGCGCGAGCACACGCGGCCCGATATCGGCGTCGATCCCGCCGATCATGGATTCCGAATCACCAGCCGGCGCGATCTGGGTAATCAGGGTACCCACGTGCGGATCACCAATCTGGTGTTTCCCAACGCCATCTGCATCCCGCTGTCGACCGACATGGTCCTGACCCAGTGGCATGTGCCAATCGACGATGTGACGTGCTACTGGTACGGGCTCTTCACCGCCTTCGAGCAGGCGGTGGACAAAGAGACCATGCGCGCCGCCCGGCTTGAGCTTTATGACCTGCCGGATTACCGGCCAAAGCGCGGCAAGCACAATAATTACGGCTATGATCCCGCCGAGCAGAAAACGCAGACCTTCACCGGCATGGGGATGGATATCAACGTGCATGACAATTGGGCGGTGGAATCGCCGGGCCCGATCCATGACCGTACGACGGAGACTCTCGGCACCACCGACAAGGCGATCATCGCCAACCGGCGGCTCCTGATGCAGGCGATCGATGCGGTCGCGGCGGGGAAGGCCCCTGCCGTAACACTTGATGACGTTTCCGGTCCGGTGGCGGTGGATACCATTGCCACGGCAGGGGACTGGCAGGCGCACTGGAAACAGACCGACCGGGCGCGCCGCGACCGTTCGCCGTGGGCCAAGTCGGAGGCGAACAAATGACGCAGCGCGCAAGTTTCGTCGAACGGCATGGGCTTTGGAATGCCGATCAGATCGAGGCCGCCGCCGAGGTCGTCGATTTGGCGCGGGCCGACGGGCTCGAGGTCGTGCGGTTTTCGTTCGCCGACCAGCACGGCATCCTGCGCGGCAAGACAATCCTGGCGGATGGGGTGGCGCAGGCGATGCAGAGCGGCGTCACCATGACCAGCACATTGCTGGCCAAGGATACCGCCCACAAGACGGTCTATCCCGTCTGGACCGAAGGCGGCGGGTTCGGCATGACGCAGATGACCGGCGGCGGGGATTTCGTCATGGTCGCCGATCCCACCACGTTCCGCATCCTGCCCTGGGCCGCGGGCACCGGCTGGATGCTGTGCGACATTTACTTCCCTGACGGGACCCCGGTGCCGTTTTCCACGCGGCGCGTCCTGCAGAGCCAGGTCGCCCGGCTGGCGGACAAGGGCTACGACTTCATGGCCGGGCTCGAAGTCGAATTCCACGTTTTCACGCTGGACGATCCGAAGCTCGCGCCGGAACAGGCGGGACAGCCCGCGGCGCCGCCCGATGTCAGCCTGCTGGCGCACGGGTTTCAGTATCTGACCGAAATCCGCACCGACGAACATGAGGTGATCAACGAAATCCTGCGCCGCGATCTGGTGGCGCTTGGCCTGCCGTTGCGCACCACGGAAGTCGAGTTCGGTCCGAGCCAGTTCGAATACACCTTCCATCCCGGCATCGGAATCGCTTCCGCCGATAATATGATCCTGTTCCGCAATGCGGTGAAACAGATCTGCCGCCGTCAGGGGTATCACGCGACCTTCATGTGCCGGCCGGGTCTCGCCAATATTTTTTCGTCGGGCTGGCATCTGCACCAGTCCCTGGTCGACCGTAAAACCGGCGAGAACGCATTCATGCCCGACGATGACAAGGCGCTTCTGTCACCGATCGGGCGGCACTATGTGGCCGGGCTGCTCGCCCATGCCAGCGGCGCCTCGGTCTTCACCACGCCGACCATCAATGGCTACAAGCGGTTCAGGCCCTACACCCTGGCGCCTGACCGGGCCGTGTGGAGCCGCGACAATCGCGGCGCCATGATCCGCGCCCTGGGCGGAAAAGACGATCCCGCCTCGCGCATCGAAAACCGCATCGGCGAGCCCGCTGCAAACCCGTACCTGTATATGGCGTCACAGATCATAGCCGGGCTCGATGGCATGGAGCAGGGGCGCGAACCCGATGATCCGGCGGACACCCCCTATGACACTCAGGCCACGGCCCTGCCGAGAAGCCTGATGGAAGCCGTCGCGGCGCTGCGCGGCGACACACTGTTCCGAGAGGTTCTTGGCGGCCAGTTCGTCGACTACATTCTCGCCCTCAAGGAAGCCGAGATCGCCCGCTTCCTGTCGGAAGTCACCGACTGGGAACACCGCGAATATTTCGAGCTGTTTTGAGGCTGAAATCCAGGGATTATTCAGCCGCTGCTGCCGTATTGTCGTTACTGGCTTGTTCAGCTTGAATTAAATGTCGTAAAGCACGCCGGACCGCAATACCCGGGACATCGTCGTTGATATCGATTTGGGGGCCGTCCGGTTTTCGGCTCAGGGCCGCCTGCTGGGCTTCCAGAACGGCCTTGTCTTCAAGAAATACCTCGGTGAATTGGGTGCGGAATATGTCGTCCCATTCCGGGTTGCCTACTTCGAAGCTGCGGACGTGCTGATAGAAATAGTGGGTCGCGGTTTCGGTTTCGGGCGTTGGGGCGTTCAGCACGCGAATGTCGACGCCGCGATCGCGATGTCCTTCTCTTGCATCGGTACCGGCATCGACGCAGCCGGCATCGTTCATGGTGAAGCAGGGCAGGTCGGTTACGGTGACCAGCCAACGATCCACATTGCCTTTGAAGTTGCCGGCCTTTTGGTAGAACGGCGCCGCGGGTTTATTCGGAACCCAGCGAGACGCCACCACCTGACGGTCCGACCGCTCCGTCCTGGGAGCGTTCTCGGCTATAGCGGCGACCCCCACGGATGACGCATGCACATAGCTGAGATGGGAGACATCCATCAGATTGTCGGTGATCAGTTCGTAGTTGCATTTGACGTGGAGCGGCTCGCCGCCGCGTCCCTTGGCGCTTACCCAGTCGGGATGATCAGCCCACCACCAGTTCGGGATCAGTGTGTTATCGGCGAGGGCCGGATCGCCCATCCAGATCCATACCCAGTTCCACCGCTCGACCAGGGGATAAGAGCGCACCACGGCGCCCGGTGGAATCTTCGACTGGCCCGGTACGCTGACGCAGGCGCCAGTGGTGTCAAAAACCAGCCCGTGATAGCCGCACTGGATGTTCTCTCCGACGACTTTTCCCAGGGAGAGCGGCAGGGCCCGGTGGCAGCAGCGGTCTTCCAGGGCAACCGGCGTACCGTCCGCCGTGCGATAAAGCACGATGGGCTCGTTCAGCAGGGTTCGCGCCAAAGGCGTTTGGCCGATTTCGCTGTCAAAGGCGGCGACATACCAGGAATTTCGCAGGAACATGATCTTGCCCATCGATTGCTGGCCATTGGCGTAAACTGGCGAAAACTATAGTATCACCGGCGCCGCCGGGCGCGTTGCCCGGCCTCGGCAAAGAGGCGGAAAGTCACTTGTCAATATGACGATTGTCCACGGGCTGCGATTCGACAATCTTCGCGGCGATATCTATGGCGGGCTGACGGCGGCGGTGGTGGCGCTGCCGCTGGCGCTGGCGTTTGGCGTGGCGTCGGGTGCCGGTCCCGTCGCCGGGCTATACGGCGCGGTATTCGTGGGGTTTTTCGCGGCGCTCTTTGGCGGCACGCCGGCCCAGATTTCCGGCCCGACCGGTCCGATGACCGTGGTGATGGCCGGCATTTTCACTCAGTATGCCCACGAACCGGCCATGGCCTTTACGGTCGTCATGCTCGCCGGATTGTTCCAGATATTTTTTGGCATTTGCCGGCTTGGCCGCTTCGTCAGCCTGGTGCCGTTTCCCGTGATCTCCGGTTTCATGAGCGGCATAGGGTGTATCATCATTATCCTGCAGCTCGCGCCGCTGGTCGGTCATGCGACGCCGGGAGGCGGCACCCTTGCGGCGCTGGCCGCCTTGCCGGGCCTTCTGACGACACCGAAAGCAGGGGGCGACGATTGTCGGTCTGGCTGCCCTTGGGATCGTCTATCTCACGCCTGTCCGGATTAACCGGATCGTCCCGGCGCCGCTGATCGCCCTGGTTATCGGCACGCTGCTGGTGTTGTTTGTATTTCCCGACGCCCCCATCCTGGGCGAGATACCGACCGGTCTGCCACACCCGCAATTGCCGATTTTTACGGTGGCAGCCGTGCCCGGCATCGTCCATTCGGCCCTGGTGCTGGCCCTGCTTGGCTCGATCGACAGTCTGCTGACGTCGCTGATCGCGGACAACATTACCCAGACCCAGCATGATTCAGACCGCGAACTGATCGGCCAGGGTATCGGCAACACCATCGCCGGGATCTTTGGCGCCATTCCAGGCGCGGGGGCCACCATGCGGACCGTCGTGAATGTAAGAACCGGCGGCCGGACACCGATTTCGGGCGCCATTCATGCGCTGGTGCTGCTTGCCATTGTGCTGGGGCTGGGTGGTCTGGCGGGGCACATTCCGCACGCGGTGCTGGCCGGTATCCTGATCAAGGTCGGCATTGACATCATCGACTGGTCCTATTTGAAGCGCCTTCACGGTGCACCGCCGGCCGGCGTTATTTTTATGGTAATCGTGCTGCTGCTGACCGTCCTGGTCGATCTTATCACGGCGGTTGTCGTCGGGATTACGCTGGCCAGCCTGCTGTTCGTCAAACGCATGTCCGATCTTCAGCTTGCCAGCATCAAGGCCATAACGAACGGGACCGTCGAGCACGATCTCAACGAAGCGGAAAAGGCGGCGCTCGATTCCGGTGGCGGGCGCGTCGTGTTGTATCATCTAAGCGGTCCGTTCAGCTTCGGCGCCGCCAAGGGCCTGGCGCGGCGCCTTGGCGCCAGCGACGATTACGATGCGCTGGTGCTCGATCTCAGCGACGTTCCCTTCCTGGATTCAAGCGCCTCGCTCGGCCTGGAAGATGCCATCCTCCACGCGCAGGACCGTGATAAACAGGTCTATCTGGTCGGCCTTCGCCCTGATGTCGCCAATACCCTGAAGCGGCTGCGTGTTCTCACGCTGTTGCCGGACGGCCACCATCACGTGTCGCGTCTCGATGCGCTCAGGCAGGCAGCGGCGTCGATCAATTGCTGACGTCTGGTGGGGCGCAAAAGTCGGGGGTCGGGCCAGCTTTCAAGACACATCGCCGGAGGTTGCTATCGAGGTGGCGGAGCCGCCCTCCAGTCCGGGAATAGTCCATTTCCCCGCCGTTGTTTTGCACGCGGCGGCGGGATAATGCCGACGGTGACCGTTCTCCGACCAGATCTGCTCAAAACGGCGGCATTGTCTGCCGTCATTGTCGATAAACCTTGATTTCGCTTCGATGGTCACGTGCGTGTTCACGCCTGAACTGGTCCACGGCATCTGGGATGAGTCGTTCGGCATTTCGAGCGCATGAATGAGGGCGCGCGCCAAGGCCGCGCGCACGATCGGCGGCCAGTTCAGTGCGCCCGGGCGAATGGCGACGAGATCGGCGCTTTTGATCGTATCACTACCCGGGTCTGTTTCGACAAAGCGCACATAGTGGCGAACGGCTTTTGAGTAATACCAGGTCCGCACGAGGTCGGGAGCGGCGGGATTCTCCCCACGGCTGCAAACGAGCAGCAGAGTCTCGAACGTGCCGGCCTTCACGGTGACCATTCGGGATCCGTCATTCCGGCAGCGCCATAGATCGACCCGCCGTTCGGTCGAGTCGGGATCGTTCCCGTTTTGCATGGTGACCTTCGCCGAGAACGATATTTCGGACCCTTCGCGGAACGGCCACAGCTCGTCGGGCGTGCCCGATGTCGTCACTGTCCCGCGCTCGCTACCCGACGTCCAGTATGATTTCGGCAACAGGAAGTTTCGGTGAGTGCTGTACGTCGTCCCATCGCCACGAGCCCACCGCACGACGAAATCCTTCTCGCCCAAGACGCGTTCGGTCTCGCCGTTGGAATAGATGAAGCTCGTACCAGGCAGATAGGTGGGGAAATCATCCGATGCCAGGTTGATCGGCGAATCTGGTAATCCTGACTGCTGTCGCAGCGGCGATAGCGGAGGACCGGCGAGCTTCCCTTCGGTCATCGTCTCCAAATGGTTTAGAAATCCTCTGGAAATGGACGCGGTGACGGTCAGAGCGAACCTGGACTGATAGCTATTGATGGCTGTGACTGTTCGCGAACCGAGTATCCCGTCCGCGGGTCCCGGCCGGAACCCCAGCTTCGCGAGCCGGACTTGAAGGCGCCTCACAGCCGGGCGATCGAGGGTGACGATCTCCCTTTGTTCTTTCGCCGTGAGACCGTTGGATAATAAATCATTGTTATTCAATGATTTGTCTAATGATAGTAATGTCTCGTCATATGTCCGGCGCAGCTCGGAGCCCAATTCGGAAAGATTCTCGCAAGCCGCGAGACTGGCGACGCAGAGAACCATGGCCACCGAACGTATGCCCGCTCGTGCCGCCCCGGTTTCTTCGGCCAATCTAAATATTTTTAACAGCATGAGTGCTAGCCCGCCTGACCGGGGTTCCGCGCGCCGGTCAGCGGCTACGCTGTAAGGCTCTCACGGCGTTACCGTCGCGGGTAATCCATGGATTCCATAGTCGCCGCTATCTTATCGTCAAATCGGTTAAGAATTTGCAATCGACCGTCCAGGACACTACTAGCCGATTGGCTTGGATCGCTAGTTCGGGGAATTTGTCAGCATGTCCCAATTGTCAACGGTTGCGGCATTGGCCTCCAAATGCTCAAGAAACTGTTGGGAGACCTTGCCAGTTACGGGCAGGCGGTGCGCGCGCTGGTAGCCTTTGATCGCCTTGGCCGTTTGCGCACCCATGACACCGTCGGCCGGACCCGAGCGGTATCCCTGCTTGGCGAGACGGATCTGGAGGCGCTTCACGGCGGCGCGATCAAGGGAGACGCTCTCCCCATTCTTCGATGCCGCGTTATTGGCGGGGGCAGGGTCATTATTCCAAGCCTTATCGATCGAGGATACTGTCTCATCGAACGTCTCGCTCAGCCCGGTCTTCATATCGGAAAAACTTGGGACATTGGGAAGACTCTCGCACCCTGCAAGAAAGGAAATACAGGCGATCACCGCAAGTGAACGTTTGCCCATTCCCGACAGCAAAACCGCGGTCTCAGTTCCAAACTCAGATATTTTCAACAGCATGAGCTCCATCCAATTTTCTGGGGTTCCGCGTGCCGGTGAGGGACCAGAGTTCAAGCTCCTCACGGCGGTACCGTTGCGGGCAGTCCAAGGAATCCAACATTGCCGGTAGTTTTACCGTCAAAAGGGTTAAAATATCGCAAGCGGCTTGCCAGTAAGGTATTAGCGCACCCCGGCGCCGGACGCTCTGCAGGGAAGACGGCGGAAACCCACTATTTTTGGGCCGTTAAGAGCTTTTGCGCCATTTCTGGCGCTTCCTCCTCTTCAGGCGGATCACTGGCGGCCGTGGGCCCGGCTGGATTCTCGGATTCGTCCTGCGATCCGTCATCGACGACGATGATGTCGCCGGGAAAGATCAGGGTAATCTCGGTTCCTTCATTCAATTGGCTGGCGATTTGCAGCTTGCCGCCGTGAATTTCGACGAGCATGCGGGTCAGGGGCAAACCGAGGCCGACACCGTCATATTTTCGTGACAGGGAGTTGTCGACCTGACGAAAGGGCTTGAGGACA
>JAQBTY010000064.1 GCA_027624735.1 Pseudomonadota bacterium
AGCTCAATTGGCAGAGCACCGGTCTCCAAAACCGGGGGTTGTGGGTTCGAGTCCCTCCACTCCTGCCAGTCGCTTATTCCGCCTAGTTTTCGCCCGCTTAACGCGCTAAAGTTGTTATTGCAAAACGGATAGTTGAATGGCAAAAACCAACCCGATGGAATTCGTACAGCAGGTGCGGCGCGAAGTGGCGAAAGTCACTTGGCCGACCCGTAAGGAAACCATGGTGTCGACGGTCATGGTATTCGTCTTCGTCTTCGTGTCGGCGACTTTCTTCTTTCTGGTCGATCAACTTTTGGCCGTCCTTGTGCGGCTGGTACTGGGTATCGGAGGGTAATCCGTGACAGCGCGGTGGTACGTCATTCATGCTTATTCCGGCTTTGAATCAAAGGTCGCACAGTCAATTCGCGAGCAGGCGAAGCAAAAAGGCATGGAGCATCTTATTATTGATGTTCAGGTCCCGACTGAAGAGGTCGTGCGGATGCGGCGCGGTGCGAAGGTCAGTTCTGAGCGAAAATTTTTCCCGGGTTATGTTCTCGCCAAGATCGACATGACCGACGACAGCTGGCATCTGGTCAAGAATACGCCGAAAGTGACCGGTTTCCTGGGAAGTGGTGGAAAACCGTCGCCCATATCGGATGCCGAGGCCGATCGGATCATGCACCAGGTTCAGGAAGGTATCGAACGGCCTAAGCCGATGATTACCTTCGAAATCGGCGAACAGGTTCGGGTGGCGGACGGGCCATTCAGCTCGTTCAACGGTCTTGTTGAGGAAGTGGATGATGGAAAAGCCAGGCTCAAGGTGGCGGTTTCCATCTTTGGCCGGGCAACGCCGGTTGAACTGGAGTATTCGCAGGTCGAGAAGCTGTAGACCTGTTTCACTGCCGGGACCGGGTTTCGGCGATTTGTGCGGGAGGTCAGCCATGGCCGGACCGCGCCCTTGAATGAATGATTGAGGAATGTAATGGCGAAAAAAATTACCGGGTACATCAAGTTGCAGGTTCCGGCCGGGAAGGCCAACCCATCCCCGCCGATCGGACCGGCTCTTGGTCAGGCGGGGCTCAATATCATGGAGTTCTGCAAGTCGTTTAATGCGCATACGCAGAGTATGGAGGAAGGTATTCCGGTTCCGACGGTCATCAGCGTCTATGCTGATCGGACCTTTTCGTTTGTCACGAAGACGCCGCCTGTGTCCTACTTTATAAAACAGGCTGCCAAGTTGCCCAAGGGTAGCAAAGAGCCGGGACGCAACACGGTCGGTGCCGTGACCATGAGCCAGCTTCGGGAAATTGCCGAAAAAAAAATGGTCGATCTTAACGCCAATGACATCGAGGCCGCCTGCCGTATGCTGGTGGGCTCGGCACGGTCAATGGGCATCCAGGTGACGGGGGAATAGGGCCATGAAAAAAGGCAAGCGCTTTAACGCCGCGACGGCAAACATCGACCCGCTGAAATCCTATGAACTGGCTGAAGCCGTCAAAATACTTAAAGAGAATTCCAAGGTAAAATTCGACGAAACCGTAGAATTGTCGATGAATTTGGGGGTCGATCCGCGTCATGCCGATCAGATGGTCCGTGGTGTGGTCAATCTGCCTCATGGAACGGGCAAATCCGTTCGCGTGGGTGTTTTCGCCACCGGTGATAAAGCCGCCGAAGCCATTGCCGCCGGCGCGGATGTCGTTGGCGCCGACGATTTGGCGGAGATGGTTCAAAAAGGTGAAATCAATTTCGATCGCTGTATCGCGACGCCGGATATGATGCCGATCGTCGGCAGGCTGGGAAAGGTTCTGGGCCCACGCGGCATGATGCCCAACCCCAAGCTCGGTACCGTCACTCAGGATGTCGCGACTGCCATAAAGAACGCCAAGGGCGGCCAGGTTGAATACCGTGTTGAAAAAGCCGGGATCATCCATGCCGGTGTCGGCAAGGTAAGTTTTGACGTAAAGGCCCTGGCTGAAAATATTCGCACCCTGGTCGATGCGGTCCATAAGGCGCGACCAAGCGGGGCCAAGGGGACCTATATCAAGCGCATCTCTTTGAGCTCGACCATGGGGCCGGGTCTGAAGCTGGATGTTGCCAGTGCATTGGCAGGAGACGCCGGCGCATGAAGAAAGAATTCCCGGTCGGCCGTATGTGACGGTGGACAGGGATAGCGTAGGGGCCGGGGCGTATCTCCGGCTCCGACCTGTCCGAGACTACAGGGGCCCATCCGGTATTGACGCGGTGGGGTAAGAAGGGGAACCCCGGCCTGTACAGACAGTGGTTGCAAGTGTTTCTGCGCCGATTGATCGGTGCGGATTGTGGCTTGGACTTCTGGGGCAGGCGATCCGGACCCGCCGGAGTCGCCGACGGGACCTATTGTAACCAGGCTGGTGAGCTTATGGCGAACCAGGCTAACGCAAGGAGACGTTGCGTGGACCGAATACAGAAACAAGAACTGGTCACGTCGCTCAACGATATCTTTGGGTCCGTAAATTTGATCGTCGTCGCCCGACCGCTCGGGCTGACGGTTGCCGAATCCACGGATCTAAGGGTTCAAATGCGCGATTTAGGCGCCAGTTTCAAAGTGACTAAAAATCGGCTCACACGTCTCGCTCTAAAGGGGACCAAGTTTGAACCCCTGTCGGACCTGTTCAAAGGGCCGACGGCAATCGCTTATTCGAAAGATCCGATCGCCGCGGCCAAGGTGGCCGTTAAATTTGCCAATGGTAACGACAAGTTCGATATCATTGGCGGCGGACTTTACGACGAAGTGCTCGACCCCGCAGGGATTAAGTTCCTTGCTACTTTGCCGTCACTCGATGAATTGCGTGCCAGGATTGTCGGAATGATCAGTACACCCGCCACGCGAATTGCCGGTGTCCTGCAAGCTCCCGGTGCTCAGTTGGCGCGTGTGGTCCAAGCTCACGCATCCAAGGGCGAGGCGGCCTAAGTGGGCCAAACCCTATACCGCAATTGAAACGCTTGAATATCTTAGGAGAGTAAAATGGCTAATCTAGAACAGATTGTCGAAGAATTATCGGCCCTGACCGTCCTTGAGGCGGCTGACCTCAGCAAAATGCTTGAGGAAAAATGGGGCGTTTCTGCCGCGGCGCCGGTCGCGGTGGCCGCTGCCGGCGGCGGCGAAGCAGCCGCAGCCGAAGAAGAAAAGGACACGTTCGATGTCGTCCTGACAGGCTTTGGTGACAAAAAAATCAATGTCATCAAGGAAGTCCGGGCCATCACCGGGCTTGGTCTGAAGGAAGCCAAGGACCTTGTCGAAGGCGTGCCGAAAGCCGTCAAGGAAGGCGTCAACAAGGACGAAGCTGCGGACATTCAGAAGAAGTTGCAAGACGCAGGAGCGACGGTCGAAGTCAAATAATGACATCGCGGCTGCTTGAGTTCACTAAACGGCCAGCGCCAGGCGGCGTTTATATCGCACATGTTGCGCCGCCAGCGCCGGGCCGGACATTATCGACGCGTTCGAACGTGGGGCGTAGCTCCGCGTTCGAACGCGTCATGTTCCATTGCTAGAAGCGGTTAAGAGGTACTGATGACCACCAAGTCGTTCACCCAACGCAAGCGAATCCGTAAAAGTTTCGGCCGTATCGAAGAGGTCGCGCCGATGCCCAACCTGATCGAGGTTCAGAAGGCATCGTATGACGGGTTTCTGCAAATTAACGTACCTCCCGTAGAGCGTACCAGCTTCGGGCTTCAGGCCGTCTTTGAGTCGGTCTTTCCGATCAAGGATTTTGCTGAAAATGGAACGCTTGAGTTTGTGAAATTTGTTCTCGAAGAGCCCAAATATGACGTTGAGGAATGCCAGCAGCGTGGCGTGACCTATGCGGCGCCGCTGAAGTTGACCCTGCGGCTTGTCGTCTTTGACGTTGATGAAGAAACCGGCGCGCGATCGATCCGCGATATTAAGGAACAAGACGTTTATATGGGCGATATGCCGCTAATGACGAATAACGGCACGTTCGTCGTCAATGGCACGGAACGGGTAATCGTCTCTCAGATGCATCGTTCTCCCGGTGTCTTTTATGATCACGACAAGGGAAAGACACACTCCTCGGGCAAGTTTCTGTTCGCTGCCCGGATTATTCCCTATCGCGGATCGTGGCTCGATTTTGAATTTGACGCCAAAGACCTCGTCTACGTACGAATTGACCGCCGGCGCAAATTACCGGTGACGACGCTGATGATGGCCTTGGATTCCGCGCCCACCGAAGAATTGCGGGCCGCACGGGCGGCGGAAGGTACACGTCTTCCGCATGAAGAGGCGGTCGGCATGCCCCCGGAGGAAATACTCGACCTATTTTACGACGATATTTTTTATACCAAGGTAAAGGACGGCTGGAAAACGCCGTTCGATCTGGAGCGTTATCGCGGTGGGGTTAAGATCACATCCGATATTGTCAATGCCAAAACCGGTAAAGTCGTGGCGGAAGCCGATACCCGCGTGACATTACGCGCCGCGACGAAGCTGCAGGATGAAGGTCTCAAGGAGCAGCTGGTCAACGATGCTGATCTTGTCAATCAGTACATCGCGGAAGACATCATTAATGAGGAAACCGGTGAAATTTTCGCCGAAGCGGGCGACGAGATTACCGAGGAATTGCTGGCCCAGTTCGAGGAAATTAGTCTCAAGTCTGTGAAGACCCTGGCTATCGACCACACAACGGTCGGCCCCTATATCCGTAATACGCTGGCCATTGATAAGAACCGCTCCCGCAACGAAGCCTTGATGGATATTTACCGGGTCATGCGTCCCGGTGAGCCGCCGACGCCGGAAACGGCTGAAGCTATGTTCCACAGCTTGTTTTTCGACAGTGAACGGTATGATCTTTCCGCGGTTGGACGGGTCAAGATGAACGCGCGCTTGGGGCTGGAAAGCGATGACACTTTGCGTGTGTTGAGGAAGGAAGACATCCTTGCGGTCATCAAGGTTCTGGTTCGTCTTAAAGACGGGCAGGGCGAGATCGATGACATCGATCATCTTGGAAATAGGCGCGTACGGTCCGTCGGCGAGTTGATGGAGAACCAGTATCGCATCGGATTGCTGCGCATGGAGCGCGCAATTCGCGAGCGTATGAGTTCGGTCGAGCTGGATTCTGTCATGCCTCAGGATCTTATAAACGCCAAGCCCGCGGCGGCTGCGGTGCGGGAGTTCTTCGGATCGTCACAGCTTTCGCAGTTCATGGATCAAACCAACCCCTTGAGTGAAATCACCCATAAGCGGCGTCTTTCGGCGCTGGGACCGGGCGGTCTGACGCGCGAGCGCGCCGGATTCGAGGTGCGCGACGTTCACGCCACGCATTACGGACGGATCTGTCCCATCGAGACACCGGAAGGTCCAAACATCGGCCTTATCAATTCGCTTGCCACCTATGCGCGGGTGAACCAATACGGATTTATCGAAACGCCTTACCGCGTGGTGAAAAATGGGAAAGTAACCGATGAGGTAACCTATCTGTCCGCCATCGAGGAGGGCCAGTATACGGTGGCCCAGGCGAACTCCGAACTGGATCGTAACGCTAAGTTTGTTGAAGAACTGGTCAGTTGCCGTTCAGGCGGCGAATTTGTGATGTCAATGCGCGACGATATCGAATTCATGGACGTGTCGCCCAAGCAGCTTGTGTCTGTTGCGTCTGCTCTGATTCCCTTCCTCGAAAATGACGACGCCAACCGGGCCCTTATGGGATCGAACATGATGCGCCAGGCCGTGCCCCTGATTCGGGCGGAGGCGCCGCTCGTCGGTACCGGTATGGAAGAAGCGGTTGCGCGCGGATCGGGCGCCACTTTCGTCGCCCGCAGAACCGGTGTGGTCGATCAGGTCGATGCCGCACGTATCGTCGTCCGGGCTACGGATGAGACGGAACTCGATTCTCCTGGTGTTGATATTTACAATCTGCGCAAGTTTCAGCGCTCAAATCAGAACACCTGCATCAATCAGCGGCCGCTCGTGAAGGTCGGTGACAAGGTCGTCGCGGGAGATATCATCGCGGATGGCCCCTCGACTGAACTTGGTGAACTGGCGTTGGGTCGTAATGTGCTGGTCGCGTTTATGGCTTGGCATGGTTACAACTTCGAAGATTCCATCCTGATTTCCGAACGTATCGCCCGTGACGACGTCTTTACCTCCATTCATATCGACGAATTTGGGGTAATGGCCCGCGATACCAAGCTGGGTCATGAAGAAATCACGCGGGACATTCCCAATGTCGGCGAAGAAGCACTGAAAAATCTCGACGAAGCGGGGATCGTTTATATTGGCGCGGAAGTTCAGCCCGGCGATGTGCTGGTTGGTAAGGTGACGCCCAAGGGCGAAAGCCCGATGACGCCGGAAGAAAAGTTGCTGCGCGCAATTTTCGGTGAAAAAGCGTCCGACGTTCGAGATACGTCTCTTCGTCTGCCGCCAGGCGTGGCGGGCACTATCGTCGAAGTGCGCGTCTTTTCTCGCCGCGGCGTTGACAAGGACGAACGTGCGCTTGCCATCGAGCGGGAAGAGATCGAACTGCTTGCCAAGGACCGCGACGACGAACTCGCTATCCTGGAGCGCAGCTTCAGTCAACGGTTGAAGGAAATACTGCTCAACCAGACCGTTGTCAGTGGGCCCAAGGGGATCAAGGAAGGATCCCGCGTCACTCAGCCCGTTTTGGCCGAATATTCCGCCCGGCAATTGTCCCAGTTCGTCGTTAAAAACGACAAGGTAATGGCTACTCTCGAAGCGTTGAAAAAACAGTTCGACGCCAGTGAACAGCGTTTACAGGATCGGTTTGTCAATAAGGTAGACAAAGTTCAGGGTGGGGACGAATTGCCGCCCGGCGTGATGAAGATGGTCAAAGTCTTTGTCGCGGTGAAACGCAAGCTGCAACCGGGCGATAAGATGGCCGGTCGTCATGGGAACAAGGGCGTGATTTCTCGGATCGTTCCGATGGAGGATATGCCCTATCATGAAGACGGAACACCGGTCGATGTCGTTCTTAACCCGCTCGGCGTGCCATCGCGCATGAACGTCGGTCAAATTCTCGAAACCCACCTTGGCTGGGCGGCTGCAAATTTGGGGCGCCAAATTGGTGAAATGCTTGAAAAAATCGGCCATGACGGGAAGTTGAACGATGTTCGCAATCACCTGAAAAACATCTATGGCAATGATGTCTACAAGGATGACATCGCTACCATGGCCGATGAGGAAATGCTGGAGTTGTGCGGCAATCTTACCCGTGGCGTACCGATGGCGACGCCGGTGTTTGATGGCGCGCGCGAAGACGACATCAACGAAATGCTGGAAAAAGCCGGGCTCGATACCTCAGGTCAGGTCTACCTCTATGACGGGCGCTCCGGCGTGCGTTTCGACCGCAAGGTCACGGTCGGCTATATTTATATGCTGAAGCTGCATCATCTGGTGGATGACAAGATCCACGCCCGTTCCATCGGGCCTTACAGCCTTGTGACGCAGCAGCCGCTCGGCGGTAAAGCGCAATTTGGCGGACAACGGTTCGGCGAGATGGAGGTGTGGGCGTTGCAGGCTTATGGCGCGGCCTACACACTGCAGGAAATGTTGACCGTAAAATCGGATGATGTTTCCGGTCGCACCAAGGTATATGAGGCAATCGTCAGAGGCGACGATACTTTTGAGGCCGGAATCCCGGAATCCTTTAACGTGCTGGTCAAAGAGCTCAAATCACTTGGGTTGAATGTTGAACTTAACCGGCAGGAGCAGGCGTGATTGTTCGTCACGCCGATCATGATGCTGGCCGGATCCCACCTGGGACTAATATTTATGGAGTGCTTCGATGAATGAATTGATGAATATCTTCGGGCAAGTCGCAACGAATGAATCATTCGATCAAATTCGTATTTCCATCGCCAGTCCGGAACGGATTAGGTCGTGGTCGTTCGGCGAAATAAAGAAACCCGAGACCATCAATTACCGCACATTCAAGCCAGAAAGGGACGGGTTGTTCTGTGCCCGCATCTTTGGGCCAATCAAGGATTATGAGTGTCTGTGCGGCAAATATAAGCGGATGAAATATCGCGGAATTATTTGCGAAAAGTGCGGCGTCGAGGTAACCCTCAGTAAAGTCCGCCGCGAACGTATGGGGCATATCGAACTTGCCTCGCCGGTCGCTCACATCTGGTTCCTTAAGTCGTTGCCTAGCCGTATCGGTCTGCTGCTCGACATGACCCTCAAGGACATCGAACGTATCCTTTATTTCGAAAATTTCGTTGTCGTCGACCCCATGTTCACGACATTGGAAGTGCGCCAGCTCCTCACGGAAGAGCAATATCTCGATGCGCAGGATGAGTTTGGCGAAGACACCTTCGTCGCGATGATTGGCGCTGAAGCGCTGAAACGGATGCTCGGTGAAATTGTCCTAGAAGAAGAGCTCGAGACTGTCCGGGTTGATCTCCGCGATACCGGATCAGAGGCGAAACGCAAGAAATACGTCAAGCGTCTGAAATTGCTCGAGGCATTCATTCATTCCGGTGCACGGCCCGAGTGGATGATTCTTGACGTTGTGCCGGTCATTCCCCCCGAATTGCGTCCTCTGGTGCCGCTGGATGGTGGGCGGTTCGCGACCTCGGATTTGAACGATCTTTATCGCCGTGTCATCAATCGGAATAATCGCCTGAAGCGCCTGATTGAATTGCGCGCCCCCGACATCATCGTCCGCAATGAAAAGCGGATGCTGCAGGAATCCGTCGACGCGCTGTTTGATAACGGCCGCCGGGGCCGCGTGATCACCGGCGCCAATAAGCGGCCCCTTAAATCCCTGTCCGATATGCTCAAGGGCAAGCAGGGCCGGTTCCGTCAAAATCTGCTTGGTAAGCGGGTCGATTATTCCGGCCGTTCGGTCATTGTGGTGGGCCCGGAACTGATGCTTCACCAGTGCGGTCTGCCGAAGAAAATGGCCCTCGAGTTGTTCAAACCGTTTATTTATTCGAAGCTTGAAATCTACGGGATGGCGAGCACCATCAAGGCAGCCAAGCGTTTGGTGGAAAAGGAACGGCCCGAGGTCTGGGATATCCTGGAAGAGGTTATCCGTGAACATCCGGTGATGCTTAACCGGGCGCCGACGCTGCACCGATTGGGTATTCAGGCGTTTGAGCCGGTCCTCATCGAAGGCAAGGCGATTCAGCTGCATCCGCTGGTGTGTACGGCTTTCAACGCCGATTTCGATGGCGATCAGATGGCGGTGCACGTGCCGTTGTCGCTGGATGCCCAGTTGGAAGCCCGTGTGCTGATGATGTCCACCAACAACATTCTCAGCCCCGCGAACGGTAAGCCGATCATTGTTCCGTCACAGGATATCGTTCTCGGCCTGTATTACCTGACCCTTGACCGCGATGAGGAAGTGGGCGAGGGGATGGCGTTTGGCGATCTTGGTGAAATTGAGCAGGCGCTGGATTGTGGCGCCGTATCGCTGCATGCCAAGGTCCAGGTCCGTGTCCAGACCGTTGACGAAAACAATCAGCCGAAGACGGTTCGTGTCCATACTACGCCAGGACGCGTCAAGGTTATGCAGCTGGTACCCAAATCGTCGGCGGTCAGCATGGAAATCGTCAACAAGTTGTTGACAAAAAAAGAAGTCACGAACGCTATCGACACCGTTTACCGGCACTGTGGTCAGAAGGACACGGTAATTTTTGCCGATAAGCTGATGGCGCTTGGTTTCTACCATGCATGCCTCAGCGGAATTTCTTTTGGTAAGGATGACTTGATCATTCCGGTCGCCAAGGGAAGACTGGTCGGAGACGCTCAGGAAAAAGTAAAGGAATACGAACAGCAATATCTCGACGGCCTGATCACACAGGGCGAAAAATACAACAAAGTCATCGACGTCTGGTCGCAATGCACCGATCAGGTGGCGGACGAGATGATGAAGGAAATTTCTTCGCCCAAGCCCGGCCAGCCGGTCAACTCGGTCTTTATGATGGCCGATTCCGGTGCGCGCGGGTCGGCCGCCCAAATGAAGCAGTTGGCCGGTATGCGGGGCCTGATGGCGAAACCATCGGGAGAAATTATCGAAACACCGATTATTTCCAACTTCAAGGAAGGGTTGTCGGTGCTGGAGTATTTCAACTCCTCGCACGGCGCCCGCAAAGGGCTCGCGGATACGGCATTGAAGACCGCGAATTCGGGTTATCTGACACGCCGGCTTGTCGACGTGGCGCAGGATTGTACCGTATTGGAAAATGATTGTGGGTCCAAACGGGGTCTCACAGTTCGTGCGGCAATGGAAGGCGGTGTCGTCATTGAGCCGCTGACGGAACGCATTCTGGGGCGCGTGCCGGCAACGGCCATTGTCGACCCGGTTGGCGGCGGGACGATCGTTCCGGCAGGTCAGATTATCGAAGAGGACAAGCTGGACCAGATCGAAGCGGCGGGCGTGGAAGTTGTTCACATCCGGTCGGTTCTGACCTGCGATACCAAACGCGGCGTGTGCGCCCAATGTTATGGCCGTGATCTCGCCCGCGGGACCCCGGTCAATATAGGCGAAGCGGTTGGCATTATTGCCGCGCAATCGATTGGTGAACCGGGGACGCAGCTTACCATGCGTACCTTCCATATCGGTGGAGCGGCGCAGCGCGGCAGCGAGACGTCCAATATCGAAGCGGATCTTGATTCGACCATTTCGATCAAGAACCGCAATGTCGTCAAGGATGTGAAGGGCCTGTTCGTCGTCATGGCGCGTAATTCCGAGATAGCTTTGATTGATGAAAACGGCCGCGAGCGGGCCAACTATAAGGTGCCTTATGGCGCGCGCCTTTTGAAAGATGACGGTACCAAGGTCAAAAAAGGCGACCGGATTGCCGATTGGGATCCGTATACCCTGCCGATTATCTCGGAACGCGAAGGCATCGCGAACTATGTTGACCTCGCCGAAGGGTTATCGATGCGCGAAATTGTCGATGAAGCGACCGGCATTTCGTACAAAAAGGTCATCGACTGGAAGCAGCAGCCGAAGGGTTCGGACCTGCGCCCACGCATTACCTTGCGGGATGAGAAGGGCGAGGTAATTCAGCTTACGAACGGAGCGGAAGCCCGTTACTTTATGTCGGTGGACGCAATCCTGTCGGTGGAACCCGGTGCGAAGGTGAATGCCGGCGACGTATTGGCGCGAATTCCCCGTGAGACCAGTAAGACACGTGACATCACCGGCGGTCTGCCGCGTGTGGCGGAATTGTTTGAAGCCCGGAAGCCCAAGGACTTTTCCATTTTCAGCGAAATTCATGGACGGGTCGAGTTCGGCAAGGATTACAAGGCAAAACGACGGATCGTTGTCCATCCTCTCGAGGGCGATGGCGAGCCGGTTGAGCATATGATCCCAAAGGGCAAGCATATCAGCGTCCAGGAAGGCGATGTCGTGGAGAAGGGCGACTCCCTAATGGATGGTAATCCGGTTCCCCATGATATCCTTCGGGTCATGGGTGTCGAGGCGCTGGCCAACTACCTGATCAACGAAATTCAGGAAGTCTATCGACTTCAGGGCGTGAAAATTAACGACAAGCACATTGAGGTAATTTCCCGCCAGATGATGCAGAAAGTCGAGGTCATGGAGCCCGGAGATTCGACCTACCTTGTCGGTGAGCAGGTTGATCGGGATGATTTCCAGGAGGCCAATGCGGCACTCAAGGCCAGTAAGCACAAACAGGCCGTTGCCCAGCCAATGCTCCACGGCATTACCAAGGCGTCCTTGCAGACCAAGTCCTTCATCTCGGCGGCCTCGTTCCAGGAAACGACGAGAGTGCTCACTGAAGCGGCGGTTTCCGGTAAAGTCGATGACCTTGATGGCCTGAAGGAAAACGTCATCGTTGGCCGGTTGATTCCGGCTGGAACGGGGTCTTATATGAATCAGGTGCGTCAGGTTGCCCGTGATCGAGATGCGGCAATCATGGCGTCGCTCGCTTCGGGCGATGGCGACTTGGTCGCCGTCAATAGCCTGGTTGAGAAAAAAACCCAGACTGAAAACGCCTGAATCTGGCGAATTCGTCCGCTAAAGCCTTACGGCGCTCCGACCTTATGATTTGAAAAGGCCGGGGCGCCGGATTCATTTAAAAAAGCTTTTGTTTTTAACGGTTTTCTTGGTTGACGGGGCATTTTACCACAACTATATTGCGCGCCTCACTGGGGAGTTGGTGGTAGGAAAACATCCTAGACGCTCTTCCCGCTGAATTGACGATTACAATTTTGTTTTGGGCCGTAAGAAACGGTGCTAATGCCCGCGGAAGCGATTTCGTGCTTTCGCCGGGCCTTCTTGTATCTGGGTTTTGCTTAACTGAAGGATGAATGTTGTGCCGACGGTCAACCAACTGATCCGAAAACCGCGCAAGCGGCCGGTCGCGCGTAATAAGGTTCCTGCCATGCAGGGTTGCCCGCAAAAACGCGGTGTCTGCACGCGTGTCTACACAACGACGCCCAAGAAACCGAACTCGGCTCTTCGGAAGGTCGCCCGTGTCCGGCTCACCAACGGTTTTGAGGTGACGAGCTATATTCCCGGCGAAGGGCATAATCTTCAGGAGCATTCAGTCGTCATGATCCGGGGCGGTCGTGTGAAGGATCTGCCAGGCGTTCGTTATCATGTTATTCGCGGTGTCCTGGATACGCAGGGTGTCGGCGATAGGCGGCAACGGCGCTCCAAATATGGCGCCAAGCGCCCGAAGTAGGAAATAGATATGTCCCGTCGTCGCACCGCAGTAAAAAGGCCTATTTTACCGGATGCCAAATTTGGCGATCCGGTGGTCACGAAATTTATCAACTGCCTTATGATGCAGGGTAAGAAATCCGCTGCCGAGCGGATTGTGTATTCCGCTCTCGATACGATTGGGAAGCGTAGCGGAGGTGATCCGCTGAAAATGTTTCACGATGCGCTGGATAACGTAAAGCCCTCCGTCGAGGTTCGCTCTCGCCGGGTTGGTGGCGCTACCTATCAGGTGCCGGTTGAGGTTCGCCCGCTTCGTCGCCAGGCATTGGCAATTCGCTGGTTAATCGATACCGCTCGCGGACGTTCTGAAAATACGATGACCGACCGACTTTCGAACGAGTTGCTGGACGCCGCGAACAACCGCGGTACGGCGGTCAAGAAGCGGGAAGATACTCATCGCATGGCGGAGGCCAACAAGGCCTTTTCCCATTACCGCTGGTAAAGCGGCTTCGTAAAGAGCTACAGGCAGAATCGCATGGCACGCGAGACTTCATTAGATCGCTATCGCAATATCGGCATCATGGCGCATATCGATGCGGGTAAGACGACAACCACCGAACGTGTCCTTTTCTATACCGGTCGGGCGTACAAGATTGGCGAAGTGCATGAGGGTACTGCGACGATGGATTGGATGGAGCAGGAGCAGGAACGCGGGATCACGATCACGTCCGCGGCGACAACCTGTTTCTGGCGCGATCATCGGATCAATATCATTGATACGCCGGGCCATGTTGATTTCACGATTGAGGTCGAACGGTCGCTTCGCGTTCTCGATGGGGCTGTCGCCGTATTTGATGCGGTGTCCGGTGTTGAGCCTCAGTCGGAAACCGTCTGGCGTCAGGCGGACAAATACGAGGTGCCGCGGATCTGTTTCGTCAACAAGATGGACCGGATCGGCGCGGATCTTTTTAATACGCTGGATATGATTGTCAGCCGCCTTGGCGCGAAGCCGGTATTGCTGCAGCTGCCGATTGGGTCGGAGGCGGACTTCGTCGGTGTCGTGGATCTTGTGGAAATGCGGGCGATCATCTGGAAAGACGAGGCGCTGGGCGCAGAATTTGATCTCGTCGATATTCCCGCCAATATGGCGGACCAGGCGGCGGAGTGGCGGAGTAAGCTGCTTGAATCGGTGATTGATCAAGACGATGATGCCATGGAAGCATATCTTGACGGTACCGAACCGACGCCTGATGTGGTGCGTCTTTGCATCCACAGGGGTGTGGTGAACAACGCGTTTGTTCCGGTGTTGTGCGGTAGCGCGTTCAAGAATAAAGGTGTTCAGCCGCTTCTGGATGCGGTCGTTGATTATCTGCCGTCTCCGACGGAGGTGCCCCCGGTTCGGGGCGTCAAGGTCGATTCGGACGAGGAAATCAGCCGCGACTGTAGTGATGACGCGCCAGTCGCAGCCCTTGCGTTTAAGGTTATGAACGATCCCTTCGTCGGGTCGCTGACCTTTGTCCGCGTCTATTCCGGTGTGGTGAAGGCAAGCTCGTCGTTGTTGAATTCGGTGAAGGGCAAGCGGGAACGGGTCGGTCGTATTTTGTTAATGCACGCCAACTTGCGTGAAGACATTAAAGAAGCTTATGCGGGCGATATCGTTGCCCTGGCCGGCCTCAAGTTGACGACGACGGGCGAGACATTATGCGATCCCGAAGATGGCGTCATTCTTGAACGCATGGAATTCCCTGATCCGGTTATCGAGGTTGCCGTCGAGCCGAAGACAAAGGCTGACCAGGAAAAGATGGGTGTTGCGCTGCATCGGTTGGCGCAGGAGGATCCGTCGTTTCGCGTCACCAGTGATTTCGAAAGCGGCCAGACCGTCATCAAGGGTATGGGCGAATTGCATCTTGAAATTCTCGTGGATCGCATGAAGCGGGAATTCAAGGTGGATGCCAATGTCGGCCAGCCTCAAGTGGCCTATCGTGAGACCATAACGCGCCGCACCGAAATCGATTACACTCACAAGAAGCAAACTGGCGGGTCAGGTCAGTACGCGCGGGTAAAGTTCGTTTTTGAACCCAGCGAACCCGGTGAAGGCATTGTGTTCGAAAGTTCGGTCGTGGGCGGTTCTGTTCCCAAGGAATTTATAACGGGCGTTGAAAAAGGCATCAGATCGGCGGCCGAGACCGGGGTTCTGGTCGGGTTTCCGATGATTGATGTTAAGGCGACTTTGATCGATGGAGCATCGCACGATGTTGACTCGTCGGTTATGGCGTTCGAAATCGCCAGCCGTGCCGCTTTCCGCGAAGGTATGCCGAAAGCAGGCCCAAAATTACTCGAGCCCATGATGCGGGTAGAGGTCGTGACGCCGGAAGATTATTTGGGCGACATCATCGGTGATTTGAACAGCCGGCGCGGCAGCGTAACCGGGATGGATACGCGGGCGAATGCCCGGGTAGTCAATGTCATGGTGCCGCTTGCCAATATGTTCGGTTACGTCAGCAACCTGCGTTCGATGAGCCAGGGAAGGGCACAGTTCACGATGTTCTTCGATCATTATGAACAGGTGCCGCAGGCGGTAGCCGACGAAGTAAAAGCGAAGCTGGCGTAAGACCGGATTTATAGTAAGCGCCGAGGACTGGAGCGAAGACAATGGCGAAGGCAAAGTTTGAACGGAATAAGCCGCATTGCAACATCGGGACGATTGGTCACGTT